>NZ_JAUBPT010000042.1:25963-51914 GCF_036700905.1 Microcoleus sp. S13_C3
ATTGTTGAAAGACGAGGCGAGAATTAGTATAACTTCCTGCCATCCAAATATGCCTTAACTTCCCCAAACATTAAGCGGTTTGCATCAAAAGTAATCCGTTTAACAGCTTCCTCAAAAGAAAGCCAAGCAGAATTTTGAACTTCCTCCTCTTGCAAAACAACTTCCATCGAATTGACAAAACCTAAAAAATAAGTGACAGTCTTTTCAATCGGCTCCCCATCCTTAACAAAAGAATAGTGTTCCGTAAAACTCGGCTCATCCAGCATTTCAAAATCCGATATACCTGTTTCCTCCAGAAATTCCCGCTTTGCCGTTTCCGCTGGAGATTCCCCCGGATTCGCGTGACCTTTCGGAAACGCCCAATGTCCCGCTTGATGTTGAATCAACAAAAACAAAGCATCAGCTTCCTTTCCAAAAATCGGCACAATCCCAAAACATTCATCTTTCATCTTTCTTCTCTTTCCTATTAACTATCCTGTTCTTAGAGTCCGCGAAGGCGGACTTTGTTTGTGTAGAAGCGATTTCCAATCGCCGGGAATTTGT
Organism: Microcoleus sp. S13_C3; assembly: GCF_036700905.1. NCBI lineage: Bacteria > Bacillati > Cyanobacteriota > Cyanophyceae > Oscillatoriales > Microcoleaceae > Microcoleus > Microcoleus sp. S13_C3. The sequence continues at coordinate 26,507 of NZ_JAUBPT010000042.1, forward strand.
GGTTTCAACTAAACTTCCCACCCCAACCGAGTCGGCTGTTCATAAACCCGCTTCAAAGTATTGACATCCCTAGCCGAAATAGGCGGAGGATTTCTCACCTGAGAAAAATAAAGCACATCAGTTTCCATCAAACTGTGGCCCCAAATTCCCAAAGCGTGACCCAACTCGTGTCGCGCCGTCGCCGGAATATACTTACCCACTTGATTCGGATTCAAATAAACCGAAAACCGATGAGATAACACAGTTTTATCCCCATCCCGACGGGCATATAATTCATAGGTAGCCTCTCCAGAGCGCGATCGCAAAACCCCTTGACGCAAAGGCGGAGCCCGACGTAAAATCCTAATATCAGCCACATCCGAACTATCCACCACTTCCAAAGGCAAATAAACCCCCCATTCCCGCACAACACCCAACACAGCCGCCACCCATTCTTCAGACTTATTAGCATCAACTGGACGCTCAACATAAACCTGAATCGGAAACTTAGACCACAACAAATGACCGAAATTCGGTGGCTTAACCTGGTCAAAATAATCACCGCTATCCGTGGAATCTTGCCAATTCGCTAGCGTTGGTGGTAAAGGGTGAACCTGTGGATTCGGAAAACTATTCGGGAGAGAAGAAAGAGTCGCCGCCGGAGTATTAACCTGAGTAAAAATTATCAGGCTAAAACAACATATAGCCAATCCCAAGACAGCCAGCAATCGAGGTTTTACTGTCACTTTCCACAACCGCATTTTTCTGAGTGCAGCTACACAAAAATAAACGCAGATGAACTTGATATTATCTGCGTTCATCTGCGGTTACAAATCCAAATTTTATAACTTAGGCGTCAACCAACCAGCACTCAAAATCACAGTCAAACCCATAAAAACAATAGACAGACCCCAAGTAATGCGGTTCAGACTCGTTTCTGCACTCTTGGCGCTGGTAAACAATTGAGCTTGTCCGCCAATCCCTCCAATACCATCGCCTTTAGGACTGTGCAGCAACACAAAAATCACAAGTCCTAAAGCAGACAAAGACCAGATAACTTGTAACACAGAAACAATATCCATAATCGGGGGTAATTGGTAATTAGTAATCGGTAATTTATTATGATATCAAATTTGGTCGATCGCGCACAATCTCCTCCGGGACACAGCATCGTACCCATTGTTGTCAAATTAAGCTGTTAGTCCGCCAGTCCGCCAGGGAATGAATTCCCTGTCTCAAAGCGAAAGTCCTCTTAAGAGGACTGAAAAGAAGAATTTTTGGTGCTGCTGAATCCAAGTTTGATTTTGCCTGATGGGGTAATTCTAAGTGCTTACGCTGTCAGCAGTGGGGCAACCACGGGGGGATTGCCCCTACAAATTTCATACCCCAATTCAGCAACGCCGAATTTTTAAACTCATTAGTCCTCTTGAGAGGACTTTCGCTATTAGACAGGGAATTCATTCCCTGGCGGACTATCGGATGGGCGGGAGGACTGGGCGGATGACAGCTTAAGTTGACACCAATGCACGGCGCCGCCTTTGTCCCTAATCCTGCGTCCCTACTACAATCGGACTCGCACAGGAGTGCGATTGGCACGAACTTCAAACTCAGCCGATCGAATCATAGAACGTCCCGTCATCTCCGGGGGCTGAGGCAACCTCAACAGCTCCAGAATCGTCGGCGCAATATCCGCCAAAGAACCATCCGCCCTCAGAGGAACATCCGTTCCGTGGCCCGGAATCTTCAGACCTTCACCTTCTACCAGAATAAACGGCACCGGATTAGTAGTGTGAGCCGTCCAGGGATTCCCGTCCTCGTCAAACATCTGCTCAGCATTGCCGTGGTCAGCAATAATAATTGCCGTGCCCCCAGCTTTACTAATAGCGCTCAACAGCCGCCCCAAACATTTATCCACAGTTTCGATCGCAATTATCGTCGCATCCATCATCCCCGTATGACCAACCATATCCGGGTTAGCGTAATTAATCACCACAAACGAATAGATGCCTCTTTCCAAAGCCGTCACCACCCCATCCGTCACCAAATCCGCCGACATCTGGGGCGCCTCATCGTAAGTCCCCACCATCGGGCTCTGCACCAACTCGCGGTGTTCCCCGATAAAAGGCTCTTCCAGACCCCCATTAAAAAAATAAGTCACATGAGCGTACTTTTCAGTTTCCGCCGTCCGCAACTGCTGCAAACCGTGCTTAGAAATTACCTCGCCCAGAATATTGTTCAAATTCTGCGGTTCAAAAGCCACCATTACCGAGAGTTTGGGGTCGTACTGAGTAAAAGTCGCAAACCCTAGCGGCTCAATTAACTGCCGTTCAAACCCCTTAAAATCGGGAGATACAAAAGCCTGAGTCAATTCTCTAGCCCTGTCCGGGCGAAAATTGAAGAAAATTAGGCCATCGCCGGATGCCACCGCCCCCGGAGAAATCCGAGTCGGAACAGCAAACTCGTCGGTCACTCCTTCAGCATAAGAGGCCTGCAACACATCCATAGCCGATCGACCATCAGGAGCACCCTCAGTCGTCATCACCTCGTAAGCACGCTGCACCCGATCCCAGCGCTTATCCCTGTCCATCGCGTAGTAGCGACCGCTAATAGTCGCAATCCGACCGACCCCGACCTCTGCGATATAACTTTCAATCTTTGCTAGAGCTTCGACACCCTCTTTCGGAGTAGTATCACGGCCGTCAGTAATCGCGTGAATGCAAACCTCAGAAATTCCCTGGGCCTTTGCTAATTGCAGCAAACCCTTAATATGACTGAGATGGGAATGAACCCCACCTTCAGAACAAAGACCAGTCAGGTGCAACTTGCCGCCCGTGGCGCGGACTTTCTCGCAAAGCTCAACCAGCGCCCGGTTGTCGAGCAAAGAACCATCTTCTACTGCATCCGAGATCCGCACCAACTCTTGAGGAACCACGCGACCCGCGCCCAGATTCAAGTGACCAACCTCTGAGTTACCCATTTGCCCGTCTGGCAGCCCTACCGCCCGGCCCGATGTTTTAATCAGAGTTCTGGGATAAGCGGCCCAGAGACTGTCCATCACGGGTGTTTTCGCAGCGGCGATCGCATTTCCGTCTTTTTCTTCACGATAACCCCAGCCGTCTAGAATAATCAGCACTACAGGAGATACAGACGCTTTTGCCATGCGAATACCTTATTTACATTGACACTCCCCGCGCGATCGCGACGGGGATTCTTAAGACCTTCAGGTCTTAATATCCCTATTAATAGGGTTTCCGGGCGCAATCCTTTTGCCAAGAATGGCGGTCTGCTATCCTAGTCTTGCAACTAGCTCCTCGGTCGTGACTTTCCTCCAGTCCGGGGGTAGGTTTTAAGCTGTTTTACATTTAAACTGTGTGTCAAAAATCCATAAAACTCTTGTGGGACGGGCTTCTAGCCTGTCCAGAATTTTCCCTTTAAATGCTCCACAGCTTAAAGTCTTTTACTGACTATTTAGTCGGTTTAGAATCTTACTATTGATGGCGATCAATTATTTTGAGCATCCGTACTGCCGTTAAGCTAGATACTTGATTTCTCAAAATTCACAAGTTTCGACTATTTTGACAATACCACAAACCAGACCTTTGTGCAATTGGTATGTCTAGTAGGCAGGATAAATCCTGCAACGCCCTTTCATCCCCGGACTAAAGTCACGGGGTTTTCAGGGTATTCTTTATAATTAATTTCTCGATCGTCATCATTTCCGATTTTGCGGAACATCTGCCGCTAATCAGTTTACATATTTTCTTGGCTCCGGCTGAACAATGCCAACCAAAATTCCCTCAGCCACAGCATTTTGGGAACTTATTTCGACCGGCTTGGCGAATTGTTTAATTGATTGCCTTCGCTTGTACTGTGAATCGTTGTCGGAGACTGTTACCGATCTCACCAACAGCAGCCGTGCTTTTTTGGCGGGATTTCACGGATAGTTTAACCGTCGGTGGCTCTTGAAACACTAAGAACAATACCACATTTGGTTGCATTTTGCTACCGCCTCAACCAATAATTTTAAAAGCCTTGACCGGGCTGCGAATAACTTTATAGGACACGAGTTCAGCAAAAATCCCTTGCCTACTCCGCTCACTCTCAGCGGACATAAAATTATACAACATCTTTTTTAATTGTGACATCGTAATTACCAAAGAAATCGTGACCGAGCAGACCTATTGGCATTTGTTTGGCGATCGCCACTTCGACATTTTGGATCACAGCACCCCCAACCCGCATCGATCGCACTACGCCGATGGGGAACTCGACAAAGCTACCGTCAGCGATCCCCGCTCTGATGGTACGCACCGGCCTCACTCCCAGTGCAGTAGCCATCCGCTGAGAAATCAAAGTGCCACTGGCGCCGGTATCGAGAATCATCTCAAAAGTCTGGTTGCCGTTAAATACCACATCAATCACCGGCGTCCCGCCTGCGCGGCGCTTGATTTTAGCTTGAAATACCTGTGGATTCCCCGGTGGCTTCGCCGGTTGATTTGCTCGCGGTTTGGCACCAGGATTGGATGGGTTCCAAAACTGAGAGTACAATTGGCCCGTTGTGAATCCCGCTCCCGTTATAGTGCGATTCCCTACCCTTCGGGAACCCCTGCGGGGAACGGGATAGCTGCGCCGCGCGTGCTGCTGGGAACTCCCATCGGGAACCAATGTCATCACCTGGGTTTCTGGCTGATGTGAATCAGAATGCACCTCGCCGCCCCCCACAGATCCCACACCCAGCAAAACGGTCGCAAAAACAAAGCCCGATCGCCAAATCCGCTTGAGAATCACTTTGGCCATTATTTAAATACCTTAATTAATTCAATATGTCGAACAACGGCCACCATTGATATCCTAACTTGATCCACAAAACCCAGCGCCCGAAGAGTCCGATCGGATCGTCAGGAAAACTTGGCAATTTTCAAGCGATCGCATAACATCGAACACAGATAAACTGATAAACGGCAACAGGCTGTAATTGCAGAGCCTTGTTGGATATCTTGAAATTAAGCATTTGGGGACGATCGGCAATGCACAAACTTTTATATTTTGCAACTATAGGACTACTAGCTTTCTCGATCGCAGGCTGTGGTGGCGAGGGCAGCAACACAGCCAGCCCCAGCCCCAGCCCCAGTGCAGCCTCTCCATCTCCGACCGCCTCTGCCAGCCCCACCCCAGGAACTCAGACTTTCCAGTCTCCAGTAGTAGCGGCCCAGCCTCCAGGGTTAATTCGATCGACCAACCCAGACGAACGAGCAAGACAGGCTCAAACAGGCATCGGCGACAAAAAGGACAAGAATCCAACGCTTCCGCTTCAGCCGGTGCCCCAAGGCCCTTTGACAGCGAATCCTTCTCAGTTAGACCCCTTTGGGCCGCTGCCCCCGATCGCAGTTCAAAACCCTCCCGGAGTTAGCGATGTCCCTGGCGGAGTCCCAGCAGGGCCGATGACAGCCAATCCGTTGCCCAAACTGCCACAGCGACAGGTGGCCATGATACCTAAACTGCCAGAACTATCCCGCCCCGTCCAAATTGGAGGAACTAAGCTCAGAGGCCCGGCCGCTCCCCAAATCAATCTCAGCCCTACAGCAAGAGGCGTTGTCAGCGAATTTAGGACGCTTCAGGCTTTGCTAGACGACACCACACAAAACTCTGAGTACGGTACGGATGTGGGTAGATTGGTCGACACTATCTACGGAATACCAGGAACAAGAAGTTTTGGTGTAACCAGACGAGAGTTACTACTAACTAACCGACCATTGTTCCGAAGAATAGAAAAAGCCCTGGGTGAATATGTGACAGCCTCAAACTTGTGGGGTATTTACGGAGAAAAATCACCTCCTGATGCTCTCCGGTGTTCCATCGTGCCGGAAATTGCCGAGGCAATTGAGATATATCGACCGCCGACAGTCAGAAGGGGGGAACTGTCCTGTGTGACGCGAGGAAATTTGCTGCAAGCAGTTTGGCGACAGGGTAAGAATAGACTTGATGCAGCCCTCCGCGATCAAGACTATGAGGCTCGAACAATCGCAAAAGCGCCTCTTCTGCCAGTTCTATCCGAAAGCAGGATAAATCGGGAGCCAGCAGGTGAGAAGGCTTTCCCTCGGGAATTAGCCCGGTTGCCAAAAGTGCCTGGGCTAAACCCCCCCCCATTAGGGCGCCGCGCTGCGGGAGATCCGCTAATAGCAGCGGGCCCCGGAGACCCTTCTCTGCCGGGAGGCGAAGGCGCGCAAGTTGGCTCCCCGCGCCAAGTTCCGGGACTCAATGCGCCTCAATTGGGCAGTCGCCCTGGACAGCCTGGTTTTCCAGGAGGCGAAGGCGCGCAAGTTGGCTCCCCGCGCCAAGTTCCGGGACTCAATGCGCCTCAATTGGGCAGTCGCCCTGGACAGCCTGGTTTTCCAGGAGGCGAAGGCGCGCAAGTTGGCTCCCCCCGCCAAGTTCCGGGGCTGAATACGCCTCAAGTGGGCGGCCGTCCAACTTCATCACCAACTACCGGTAGGAATCCGCGCCGTCCTGCACCCCCGCGCCCGCCCCAGCCAATTGCAGCTAGACCCATAGGAGTGCCGGATCTGCCGGAACTGCCAGTAGACAAGCGCCCGCCCCAGTGGAGAGACCCCAATCCCCCACCTCATCCCCAGATACCAGTAGTTCCTGCAGCACCCCCACCGCCTTCTACTGACCTCGCTACAGGCACTGAAGTCAGCGGGGTAGTAAAAGTGGGGAACGAGACGCAAGTGATTGTCAAAGTACCGAATGAACCAACCAGCCGATATGTCAAAGTCGGGCAGCGGTTGTCTAACGGGCAAGTGTTGGTGAAGCGGGTGGATATCAAGCCCGGAGGAGATCCCGTCGTAATCCTAGAGGAAAACGGCGTTGAGGTAGCCAAAGGTGTGGGCGAAAAACCTGCAAGTCGCGAGCAAAAACCCGCCAATGCAGTTATTAGCCGTCTGTCAAATCCGAATAGCTCAACGCGACGCTGAAAATTGACAGCAAAGTATGAAAAATGCTAAGGGCAAAAACTATAATTTTTGCCTTTTTGCATTTATGGCTGATATCGAATCTGAAGGTAAAATTAATATAGAGTGAGTTAGTCGCTTCTGGGAAGAAACATTAGGGATTAAAAAATAGAAGACTTTTCAGCGAGTCTTAGGTTCTATAAAATCCCTATTAGTAATGGAAGTCAAAGGAGATTTCTCATGCTCGGTTCAATTCAAAAATTAGGGATGGTGATATTAGTTGCTTCTTGTATCAGCAGCGCCACTAATCTCTTGAAACCCCAGCCATCAATGGCTCAACCAACACCACAGCCAAAACCAGAGGCAAAACCCGAAGAAGGAAAACGCCCTCCCTTCTGCCAAGGAAACCCTCCTACGGGGAGAGTGAAATGTAATTACGAGGGAGGCGATAACTACGAGGGAAATTTCGTCAACGGCCTGCCCGATGGCAGCGGAGTCTACGTGTACGCTAATGGCGATCGCTACGAAGGACAATTTCGGAAAGGAGTGCCAGATGGTAGAGGGACATTCATTTTTAAAGATGATGCTCGCTACACAGGCGTGTTCCAAGACGGCACGATGAGATCGGGGACGGTCGTTTTTCCCAACGGCGAGCGCTACGTGGGAGACTTCGCAGTCGTCAGGAACGTTCAGACTGATGTTATTAGCAGCCAACCCGCAGGGCGAGGTCAATTTTTTTATACTAATGGCGATCGCTATGAAGGACAATTCTTTGCAGGTTCGCCCTTTGGCCCAGGGGTATTAGTACGCAAAGACGGCACTCGCTGTTCTGGCAGGTTTTTTAATCAAGAACTTGACGCTAGTGTCACCTGCACTTTCCCCAACGGTACGCGCTATGAAGGAGAATTGCGAAAGGGAGTCCCTCACGGTGTCGGAACGATGATCGATGCTAGTGGCAGGCGCTTTCCGGGGGTATATCGCAACGGCAAACGCGGAGTTTCGTAAAGCATAAATTGAGGTTTTCAGACCACTTTTGACCAGAAATCGGACAAAAGACAAATGACGAAGCAAAATAATATCCAGAAGCGTATAGGAGAGACTTTGTTAATGATTTCCCGTTTTAAAACCAGTGGAATCGCTCTATTAGTTACATCAGTGTTGGGAATTGGTAGTTACGTGACTTATCCCTTGCCCTCAATGGCGCAAGTAGGGGTAGGAGCTCCGAGTGGTCGTTGCGTCCCAGCTATCGCTACAGGTAGAGTTAGGTGCGATTACGACGGCGGTGATAGCTACATCGGACAGTTCGTTAACGGTTTGCCCAGTGGCACTGGGGTATACGTATATGCCAACGGCGATCGCTATGAGGGGCAGTTCCGTCTCGGCCAGCCAAACGGTCGAGGACAATTTATATTTAAGGACGACGCCCGCGTCGAGGGCATATTCCGAGATGGCAGAATCAGCTCCGGGACCGCTATTTTTACTAATGGCGATCGCTATATAGGGCCGTTTTCTCTGGATTGGAAAGTAGGTACGCCGACTGGACAGGGGCAATTCATTTTTGCTAACGGCGATCGCTTTGTGGGTCAATTTTTAGGGGGCAAGCCTTTGGGTACGGGGGTGTTCACCCGCGCTGACGGTACCCGGTGTTCGGGACAGTTCTATAATCAAGACCTCGATGCTAGGGGTAGCTGCGCGTTCTCCAACGGTATCCGCTATCAGGGAGAGTTCCGCAAGGGATTACCTCACGGCAAAGGCACAATTATCGATACCAGTGGCCGGCGGTTTCCGGGAGTGTTCAAGGACGGCCAGCGGCTAGAGCGATAAACTGGGAATAAGTGCGATCTATTAGTAAGGGCAGGTTGAGGGCTAATATTTTTTGCACAAAACCTGCCCTTGCTAGGTTTTAAAGTCAAAACTATTGATAATGTACGATCGGCTTTTTCTCAACCCAATTGCTAATTTTAAATATCCACTTAATCGAGTTAATGGAGGCGTTTTGATATGACCACTACTGCTTCTGCTTCCGGCCACACCGCCCAGTTTCCCTTCGACTTTGCCCCGCAGCGGACTCAAGATGCTGATTTGTTGCGACAACTCAATTTTGTGCCCGGTTTGAAGGAAGTCTTGACTTTGCGCCAAGTTCATGCTTTGGAACACGCTACTGTTTGGGTACTAAGCCAATCGTTTGGTGCGACGACAGCAAGAACCGATAATGAGTTATTGGGCGGAATGTCCACAGACCAAGGGTTTTATCTTTATGGCCACGTTAACATTGCACAGTTGCGTCAGGCAGTGCGCGAGGCTTTGCAGCGGATTGCCAGCGGAGAGTGGGATTTAGCTGTACATCCCCGCTGTGGCACGAATTTGTCGGTGGCAATGCTGCTAACGGCAGGACTTGCTGTTGGCATCAATTTAGCCCTGCCTCGCGGGCCCATTCTACAACTTTTAGGTTTGGGTGCAGCAGCAGCAGCAGCGGCTCAGTTAGCTCCTGATGTGGGAGCTCTGGCTCAGCGGTACGTTACAACTGCTATTCCGTTTAATTTGAGTGTTGTTGATATTACTGTAAGTCACGACTTCTGGGGACGCGAAGCTCATTTTGTGCGGGTGCGTTGGGTTGAATAGCTGCACAGTATCAAGCCACCTCAAACAACAGAATACCCAGATCCCCGACTTTTTTAAGAATTCGGGGATCTGACAGAAACCTCCTAAATGCGATCGGGATCTACTCCTAATTCTCGCAACCTCGCCGCCAATCTTTCAGCCCGTTGGCGCTCCACCGCAGCTTGCTGCTCAAGTTCCTGGAACCGAGCTTGTTCTGCTTTAATCAACCCTTCAACTAATGGCGGAGACAGTATTTCATTCACTGATAATGTCAGATTGGGAAATACTACAGATACCATTTGTTGCCCCGGCACAAAATCTGTCTGGGTATAGATATCTTCACCTTCAGGAAAGGCTAAAACTCGCACCAATTCTTTGTTAGGTGTAGGGTCAACAATTACATATTCAGGTACGTTAGCTAGTTCGTACTCAGCTCGTTTAATCACATAATCGGCGCGCCGATTTTGACTCACTACTTCTATAACTAACAGGGGCTTTTCCTCAAAATCGAGGATACCAGAACCTGGTCTAGCAGCAGCTTGTTCCAAAAGACTTTGAGTGCAAACAACTACATCAGGAATCCGAGAGGTATCTTCTTCTGTTCTTACTCCTAAACCTGTTTTTGCTACTAAGTCAAGATTGTGTTGAGCTAGGTAACGCTGCAATTTGTAAACTAAGTATTCGCAAATTTTGATATGTAAAACTGTTGCGGTTGGCATCGGAATTAATTTGCCTTTGTACAGTTCATATTGTAGATCGGAATCAGTTTGATAAAATCGGTATTCTTCAAAGGTCAAGGTGGGTGAAGTATCAATTTGCTTTGATTCAACAACTGGCACTACAGATTGAGACATATCTTTTCACCGATGTCGATATAATTCTATTATATTCAATCTGCCTCGATCTGGGTGCATTTGCGGTTAAATCTTCCCAATTATCGATCGCACTCGCCAGCAGAATTGTCAGAGAATAGTTGAATAGTGTAAAATCAACTTTGCGATCGCCCCGACAACTCGACATCACCCTTCCTTACACCATCCGAGTTCCTATGTCAATCAAAAAGATTCTTTCCATAGCGCTGTTAATTTTCATCCCCATTTCCATCGCCGCTGAGTATTTGCACTGGGGTTCCCTTGCAGTTTTCATCACATCCGCTTTAGGCATTATACCTCTGGCGATTTGGTTGAGCACAGCAACAGAAGAAGTGGCGATCGTTACAGGCCCCTCCATAGGCGGCTTATTAAATGCAGTTTTCGGCAACGCTACGGAATTAATTATTGCCATAGTGGCCCTGAAAGCTGGCTTAATTGACATTGTGAAAGCCAGCATAACCGGCACAATTATCAGTAACTTGCTCTTAGTGATGGGATTTTCCATGCTGCTAGGAGGAATCCGCTACAAAGAACAAGAATTTAAGCCAATAATCGCGCGGGTGAACGGTTCCACAATGACTCTAGCAGTGATTGCCATCCTGCTGCCGACAATGGTAATTTACACCTCTAATCGAGTCGAACCCGCAGCCATTCAGAATCTTTCCTTAATAACTGCGATCGTCCTAATTGCAGTTTACGCTTTAACTCTGCTATTTTCATTAAAAACGCACAGCTATCTTTACGATGTTAGCCTACTAGAACTAGAGTCAGAAAATCCTCAAAATACCAAAGAAGAATCTACTACGCACAAACCGAATTTGTGGCTGTGGATAGGGGTGCTAGTTGCCTCAACTGTTGCCGTTGCTTTTGAATCAGAAATTTTCGTCGGTGTTGTCGAAGAAACTACCAAAGGATTGGGATTGACGCCGCTGTTTACAGGGGTAATTCTGTTGCCGATTGTTGGCGGCGCCGCTGAATATGTAACTGCGGTGGGAGTTGCGATGAAAAACAATATGGATTTGTCAGTTTCTGTCGCAATGGGTTCGAGTTTGCTAGTTGCTTTGCTGGTAGCGCCGGTGTTGGTGATTATCGGATTAGTGATTCATCAGCCGATGGATTTAAACTTCAATCCCTTTGAAGTAGTTGCAGTTGCCATCGCAGTGACAATTGCCAATCTAATCAGTCTTGACGGCCGCTCTAATTGGCTCGAAGGAGTGCTGCTTTTAGCAACATATATCGTTTTAGGAGCGGCATTTTACTTTCACCCCATTACTTAATTCTCGCGGCACAGGCACTCCGGCCTGTTCCAGAAAAACTCAATTTTCTTAACTGGTTCCTAGGCTGTGCCTGGGAACCGATGTAAGCGAGGCTGTGCCTCGTTTTTTTCCATGAAAATTGGAGGCAGAGCCTCCGGATATGCGTTACCAGGCAGAGCCTGGTAACGAGTAATTCCGAATCTCACAAGGACACTTTAGTGCTAAATAGCGTCCGGGTCTATTCCCATCTCCCGCAAGCGCGCCGCCAGTCTGTCAGCTTGCTGTAATCGAGATTGTTCTTGTCTGATTAAATCTTCGACAAGTGGGGGAGATAGAATTTGATCCACTGATAAAATCAAATCTGGAAACTGTAAAGACACGATGTTTTGCCCTGGCACAAAATTCGTTTGTTCGTAAGCAGTTTCATTTTCCGGCAAAGTTACAACTCTTACCCTAGTCCGGTTTGGTTTAGGGTCTGCCATCCAATATTCCGGCACTCCAGCATTTTCGTATTCTGCTCTTTTTGTCACGTAATCTTGACGCTCGTTTTGGCTGACAACTTCAACAATTAACACTGGCGTTTCATCTAAATCGAAGACGCCAGCACCAGGTCTGGCAAGCAGTTGTTCCCAAAGACTTTGAGTACAAACAATCACATCAGGAATCCGCGAGGAATTCTCTTCCGTTCTCACTCCCACATTAGTTTTTGCCACCAAATCGAGATTGTGTTCAGCTAAGTAACGCTGCAATATGTAAACTAAGAATTCGCAGATGCTTGCGTGTAAAGCCGTTGCGGCTGCCATCGGTATTAATTTTCCCCTGTGAAGTTCGTAGAGAACGTCAGGTTCTCCCTCATAGACAAGATATTCTTCAAAAGTTAAGGTGGGCGAAGCATCAACTCGATCGGTTTCCGAAACAGGTAAAACAGACTGAGACATATTTATCCGCGCTCCGGTTTGAGTTCTCTTAATTAATTTTAGCCTCTCTTCTTTTATTCCTCTGGGGTTAATTAAAAGAATTAGGTATTTTTCAAGCAGTTACGGACAGCGACACTGTTGAACAGGAAAACACTCTCGTCGGCAACTTCTTTTTCGGCCTTTACTGTCGCGACAATCAGATGTATCCCGACATTCTACCTGATCTTGACAAATTTGCTGACGGGGAAAAGTACCTAAGTTCTGTATAGAAACTTCAGCCGTAAGCGCACCCTGTTCTATAACTTGGTCATTTTCTTTAATTTCATAGAGAAACTTATTTTCTCCCTCTAAAACCGAAAAAGTTCTTGTTTTATGACTGTTACCCAACTTAAATGCAAAATCCTCGGAAAACTCGCCTTTGTCGTAACTTCTGTCGGTGTAGGGATAGGGGTTAGTTTCCATGCCATCAGTCACATTTTTAATCATCACCCTCCTGTTAGGGGCCGGAGGAGTTTTGCTGGAGACAAATCGAGCGCTTTGCGAATCAGGGGAGAAGACAGTACCAGCACACGCACCTACATATTCAGTGCGCTTAAATTGAATCAAATTAATATTAAAAGCGTTTTCGTTTTTGACCCTAAATTGTGCTTCGCTAGTCTGCTGGGCGCTAACTGTGAAAGCTGCTAGCGTCAAAAAGAAAGCTCCCACCAAAATAGCTAGGAATTTGATTTGTGGCCTCCCCGTAATAAATCTGGCGTGTTTCATCTCTCTCTACCTCTAATGTGAATAGATAGCATTTTTTTTAGGAGTTATTTTAACTTGAGAGGTGAGGTGTTGTCAAAGTATATCGAATAGGTTTATAGTGAGAACTTGAGTCTTTGATGCTGAGTTGCGAAAGGAAGGACGGAAATTCTGACTGTGAACTTTGTAGAGTCAGGAATGAAGTCCTGATTACTGAGATGTTGCACCATTGTCAATAAGCCTGTTATGAACGGGCTCTCCGGCCCGTTCCACAAAGAGTGAATTTTCTTGTGGAACAGGCATCTTGCCTGTTCTTGAGAATGATGCAACATCTCAGGAGTACGAACTTAACTACCAAGTTACTCGATCGCGCCATCTCTCTAAAATCTTGTCCCCAATGCCCTGAACCCGCGCCACGTCGTCCAAAGAGGTGAAAGGTTGCTGTTGCCGCGCTGCAATAATTCTCTCGGCTAACTTCGGGCCAACGCCAGGCAAGGTTTCTAATTCTTCCTGAGTCGCTGCATTCAAATTAACTAACTTTTTACCCGCAGCCATTTGAGGTTTAGCACTCGGCGATTTTGATGCTGCTTGTAGTGAATCGCACTCTTTTTTCTTAGCATCAATTCTCTGTTTGATGCGGGCGGGGATTCCCAAGATTGCACCTTTGTAAAGCCGATCGAACTCCCGCTCAAAATGGGCCGCAACTTTGGGACTCTCGATCGCCAGCAGCGTCTCGTCATTCCCGTGATTTGCCGCCTCACTCCAGTTGTGAGAACCTGTAAGCACCGTTTTGCCGTCCACAACGCCGAATTTGTGGTGCAGGCGATCGCCCATTGGTAACAGCGGCACTCCCACCGTAGTCAGCGGCTTTCTCCAAGGGCGATTGTCAGCTTCTAACTTACAATCTTGGATGAAAGTCGCACCCATCATATCCAAACCTTCACTGTAAGAGCGATAAATAAAATTAGAGTCAATTAAAGCTCGCACCGCAACTCCCCGGCTAGCTTCAATTTCCAAAGTATTGGACAACCGCTGAGCCGAAAATACAAACAATGCCAAATCAACCGACTTTTTCGCACTACCCAAATTTCGATTTATCAAACTGTTAACGCTTTTTTCCCAAGGCAAAGTCTGGGAAGTCGGCGAAAATTGCACCGCCACTGTCGAATTCCCTACTCTTACTTTTTGCACTTGACGAAACGGCTTTTTGATGCCAAACTTGCTGTCCGGTTTGCCTCCGGGCCCGTCGCCCCACATGATGTTAAATTCTTGAGTAAATAGTTGCGCTAATTGAGCATTTTCAATTTTCAGCAAATTGTTCGCATTGCCGCGACTTGCGGGTGTCTTGAAATCGCCATGTATATCGCTTGTGGTAAAATTAGCCGAAGTGACGATTACCGTTTTGCCGTCAATTACCACAAATTTGTGGTGCATCAAACCGCTGCCTTTACTGCCGTCAGCAGTATCGTCAATTACAGGAATACCCGCATCCTTGACAATTACCAAAGCATCATTTTGCTTGATTTCCTCGGCGCTTAATTTACCGTCTTTATTGCGATCGGCAAGTTGCACAAATTCGCTATAACGATCGCGCTCTCTTTCCGGTAATTTCGCCAACTCCTGAGCTGTAAAATCGCTCCAAGGGCGACTATACATATGTTCGACAATTAATCTCACTTTAATTCCCGATCGCTGTCGATCGGCCAAAACCCTCGCAATACCGGGCAAGCGAAACTCCTGAACCGCAACATCTACCGTCGATCCAGCACTAGCGATCGCCACTGCGATCGAGTTTTCTAAATCATCTCCGGGTCTAGTTTGCTGGCGGTAAGGCTCTGTATAACTCGAAGCGATCGACTGATTGAAGTATACTTGCAACAAGGGGTCTTGAGGCAATGGAGCCAGAGTGAGAGGTAAATTCTGCACGTCTTGCTTTGTTTGTCCGCAACCTGCCAGATTGAGTGCCACCAGCCCAGCACAACAGAAACCGAGTAAATGATAATACAATACAGCCACAAAATTTTAAAAAATATAGAGGTTATTAGCCATCCCACAGTTCAAACCTATTCGATCAAGTAAAGTTACAACCTATTAAATTTATGCAAGGGAATAGATTTTACGTCTTGTAGAACTGCCTCGATGCCGGAAGCATCACTGGTAGGGTAGCAGCATTCAGGGGCGTGGGTCAAACCCGATACCGCTGCTTTATGGCTAAAAGAAAAAGAATTTTTCCGTGCGGTCACAAAGGATATGGTAAAGCGTGCCATCGCTGCACGCAAGAGTTGGTGGCGCAGCAGCAGTACGTTGAAGTGCTGACACAAAAACAAACCAAAAAACAAGAGAGGGAAGAATCATTTGCTAGAGATATCATCGATCTCAGAGGTCTGCCCGACCACGTAGTCACTAAAGCCCGAGCAATTATAGCAGCTTTGGGCGAAAATAAGAATTACAGAGATTTCGGCGGCAAACGCCTGCGTCACAACCGTTTGATAATCAGTATTCCTGTAACTCGCAACTACAGAATGCTTTGTGAAGATTGCGGCACTTTCTTAACTCCCCAAAAAGTTTTGTCGCACGAAGACTACAACGTCTGCAAACCAGGAAGTTAGTTATCAGTTATTGGTTAGTTGTTATTGGTTAGTTGTTATTGGTTAGTTGTTATTGGTTAGTTGTGCTTTTTTTTTGGAAGATGTTATAATTGTTCAATGTTCAAATTTTAAATGTATGGTTAGGTTTCAAGAGTTGCAGGTTTATCAATTAGCAGAGCAAATTTCTAATGAAGTTTGGTTGATTGTTCAATCCTGGGATTTCTTTGCTAAAAATACAGTGGGGCAACAATTGGTTAGGTCAGTCGATAGTATTGGTGCTAATATTGCCGAGGGGAATGGGCGGTATAACTACAATGATAATCAACGTTTTATCAAAATAGCCAGGGGGTCACTGCATGAAACAAGACACTGGTTAAGATTAGCTTGTGCCCGACACCTGTTAACCACCGAGCAAATCGAGCGCCTAAAACCTTTAATAGACGAACTATCTCCTAAACTCAACGCTTACCTAAACTCAATTCAAAGCAAAGCAAATACTCAAGCGTTGAAAATTAAGAAAATACCCAAAAGCAAACCACCCACAGACTCTTGACAAATAACCAATAACCAACAACCAATAACCAATAACCAATAACAACTAACAACTAACAACTAACTCATTAAAATCATGCAAATTTACCTCGACTATAGTGCCACAACGCCCGCACGCCCCGAAGCGATTCAAGCCATGCAAAAAGCCCTGACTCAGCAGTGGGGCAATCCTTCGAGTTTACACGAGTGGGGACAAAGGGCGGCGACAGCTTTAGAATTAGCAAGAATGCAGGTTGCTAGCTTGATTAACGCGCTACCGGAATCGATGATTTTTACCAGTGGCGGCACTGAAGCGAACAATTTGGCAATTATGGGAATTGCGCGTCTTTATACAAAGCCGCAGCATATCATTATCTCCAGCGTAGAGCATTCCGCAGTAGCAGAACCGGCGCGACAACTCGAACAGTTGGGATGGGAAGTGACGCGCCTACCAGTGGATAAATTGGGGCGAATTCACCCTTTGGATTTGCAAGAGTCGCTGCGATCGAATACAGTATTAATTTCAATCATTTACGGACAAAGCGAAGTAGGCACGCTGCAACCAATTGAGGCATTAGGACAAATTGCGCGCGATCGCAATATCATGTTTCATACCGATGCAGTTCAAGTGGCCGGCAAGCTGCAAGTAGACGTGCAGAAACTTCCCGTAGACTTGCTTTCGGTTTCCAGTCACAAACTGTACGGGCCGCAAGGTGCAGGTGCGCTTTACGTGCGTCCGGGAGTAGAATTAGTGCCAATGTTAGGCGGTGGTGGCCAAGAATTGAAACTGCGTTCCGGGACACAAGCGCTGCCGGCAATCGTCGGTTTTGGGGTGGCTGCAGAGTTAGCATTGCAGGAAATAGATGTGGAAACGCCGAGGTTAATTGCATTGCGCGATCGGCTTTTTGACCGATTATCCCACGTACCCAGTTTAGTACCAACTGGCGATCGATATTGTCGGCTGCCGCACCACGTCAGTTTTTGCATAGTCTCCCCTTCCTCCCGCCCTTACCAAAAGAGAGATTCAGGGCGAATCACAGGCAAAACTCTGGTGCGGCAGCTAAATTTAGCAGGAATTGGCATTAGTTCCGGTTCTGCTTGTAGCAGCGGCCAACTAACTCCCAGTCCGATATTATTAGCAATGGGATATGACGAAATCGGGGCCGTTGGTGGAATTCGCTTGACTCTAGGACGAGAAACCACAGAAGCTGATATTGATTGGACAGTAATTGCGATCGAGCAAATTTTGGATAGATTAATGCCCAAGGTAGCATTATCTAGGCGTTAGCAGGAAAATCTGCCATTCAAAACCAAAGAAACCGCGTTTTTACGATTTTTAGCGACTGTAATGAAGTATCTCCCAAAAACCAGGTTTCTGGCCACCCGCGCACAATCCAAATAATCTTTCATACATCCTGTAGGGGCGGGTTCACCAACCATAATTGCCTGAAATAAACAATCTAAAAAACCCGCCCCACCCAACCAACAATCATCATTTACATTTGGGCGATGCGAGGCAAATTTTAGGTTAACGTGGGTTATAGGTGGTGGCAGGGCGGGTTTATATAGATGGTTGGTAATTGTTATATATGGTTGGCGAACCCGCCCTACAAAATATGGTAAAATTATGCTAAAATAAATACCGATGTTATTCACAACTCCCCAACAATCATCATTTACATTTGGGCGATGCGAGGCAAATTTTAGGTTGACGTGGGTTATAGGTGGTGGCAGGGTGGGTTTATATAGATGGTTGGTAATTGTTATATATGGTTGGCGAATCCGCCCCTACAAAATATCGTAAAATTATGCTAAAATCAATTCCGGTGTTATTCACAACTCCCCACAATGGAAGAAAACCGCGCCCAAGCCTATCTGCAATTAATTCACACCCTGCTGAATGCCCCCAACGGAGAGGAAGCGCAGATATTACAGGATAACTCAGAATTACTCGATCGCGGATTTCTGGAAACTTGCGATTTAGTAGCATCAACCTTGGCAGAACAAGGAGGGGAAAATGGCGCTAAATTCCTCCGACATCTAGCTAGTTACCTAGCGCAACTCATCGATATGAACGATGACGTAGATAGCAATAACTCGGCCAGTGAAAACTTCCAAGAGTATGCAAATTTTTTCCTTGAATTATTGCAAGCAGAACAAGATAGCAATGGGGATATAGCAGTAATTTACCCTATGCTGGAAGAGCGACAACATCTCCTTAATGCCACTTTTGCAGAGACTTTACAGCAAGTGGCGCAGAAGTTAATTGCTGGCGAAAACTCAGAAACCATTAGCTCAATTATCGGTCTTATTGAGAATTTAAGTATTCATATTAGTGACTTTCCCAGTGGGAATAGAGCGAATAATATTGAAATTGCCATGACTGGTTATCAAATAGTTTTAAATAATCGCGAACCCGGTAGTGAAAAATGGACGCAAACTCAAAATAATCTAGCTACTGCCTACAATAACAGCAAAAAACCAGGCGGCTGAAACCGCGTCTACACAAATCCAAGTCCGCCCATGCGGACAAGCGAGATAATTCAGAAGTGTTGAAATCCTCGATCCAGCTTTAATATAGTATCAGGATAAATACCGCTGCTATCAGTTAACCAGATATCGGTGCTATCTGTAGCGATTCCCACAATCGCGGCTCCATTTCCTATTTTTTCCACTAATAACTCAGCATTCGCGATCGGCAAAAACAGCACTAACTCGAAATCTTCGCCGCCGTATAATGCCCAATCTAAAGCTTTTTCGGTTGATACAATTGCGCTAAAAATATCGGGAATTGGTAGTTTTGTGCGATCAACTTTTGCGCCAACACCGCTAGCCCGACAAATTTGAATAATCGCATCAGCTAAACCGTCGCTGCTGTCCATTCCGGCGATTGCAATTGGGGATTGAACCCCCCCCGCCCCCCCCTTAGCAAGGGGGGGAGAATGGAAATCTTGCTTCCCCCCCTTAGCAAGGGGGGGACTGAGGGGGGGTTCCATCGCGCCTTCGGAAGCTAATATTTCCCAAACAACCGGCAAAACATCCAGCCTCGGTTTAGGGCGCTGGTGAGCGAGAATTAAGGAAGCTCGATCGACCTTTTCCAGATTTTGCCCGAATTCTGGATTTAACAGCAATTCTAATCCCGCGCGCGATGCTCCGTGAACCCCAGTAGCCACAATCGCCCAGCCCGATCGCGCATTTGACCGACTAATGGTACGATCGCACTCAACCTGTCCGAAAGCAGTAATCGCCACCGTCACAACGGGCGATCGCACAACATCGCCACCGACGATCGGCGTATCATATTCTTGCAAGCAAGCCGTCATTCCCCGATAAAACTCTTCAACCCACTCCACAGCCGTATCCGCCGCCACAGCGAGGGCTACAGTCACCGCCAGAGGCTGTGCTCCCATCGCAGCCAGATCCGACAAATTTGCCGCTGCGGCGCGCCATCCTGCGTAATAAGGCCCCGTAGTGCGATCGCTAAAATGCACTCCATCCACCAACATATCGGTAGTGATAGCCAGAGATTGGTTGGGATTTGTAGCCATGACAGCGCAATCATCACCCACTATCTCTGCGGGGCAGAATTTTTGCAATATTCTTAAAAGACCTTGTTCACCGATATCTTTAACTTGCATAATTTTGAATTAGTCGATCGCACTTTCTCAATTCACCATTCCTTACCCGAACTCGGCGGCAAGCGCAACCTAGGAAACCTATAAAAAGTATCTCCTTCATCATCTACCTCTAAAATCGCCGAAAAAATCTTAACTTGCCGACTTAAATACTGCTGAGCAACTTCAGCCTCAACCCTAGCACTAGCCGCCAGTTGAATCAGCGAAATTTGACTATTTTGACTTTCCAATAACTGATAAAAAGCCTCATCCAACCGCTGCTTTTGCTTGTTTTCATTCACATTTTTTACAATCAACAAGCCTGCGAATCCGCCCAAACCCATTACCAATAAAAATTGTAAAATAGCCATATTCTCGATTGAATTCCTAATTTCAATAACGTAACTATAGCGGTTCTCAAAAAAGTGAGGTATGCCCTATGCCCACGGAGGCCTATGCCCTATGCCCATGAGTACCTCATCTTTCTGAGAAAGGCTATATAAAAATTATCTCTTCTTCCAGCCTGATTCCGGCGGGCTTTGTCTGTGTAAAACTGATTTCAATCGCCGTTACCTTGCTTTATTTAGAAAAGATTTCAATGCCTGTCACTATTGATTTTTTCAGCCCGCGCAGGCGGGCTTTGTTTCTGTAAAAGCGATTTCAATCGCCGTCACTTTGGTGTCAAAGCGATTTCAATCGCCCTCATTAATTAAACTTGAGGCCGCACCAAATTTTCGATTCCTTTAACTACCTTAGCAGATACAATCTTGTCTCCCTGCTTCAGTTGCTCCAAAACTTCTTTTCCTTCAATCATGTAACCAAAAACAGCATAGCGGCCGTCCAACAGATTCAGACCAGCGGGCGTGAGTTCAGGTTCAAACAAGAAAAAGAAAAACTGAGAAGAAGCGCTATCAGGGTCAGTTTCTGTACGGGCCATAGCCACAGTACCGAAAGCAGAAAAAGGCAAAACAGGTTCGTCGCGATAACGCCCCGCATCTTCTAGAGTAATCCCGTAAATAGGTTCTTTTTCCTCCCTGACGAGCACTTCTAGCGGTATATTCCGGTATTTGCCAGTAGCTGGGTCAATAAAACCCTCTTCCTTGCCTTCGGGGTCTCCCGTTTGCAAAACGTAGGATTCTTCCGATCGAATAAACGGCAAACCGTCATAAAAACCTCGATCGACTAAATCCACAAAATTACCAGCCGTAACCGGGGCGCTGTAGCCGTCAACCACAACAGTAATTTCCCCTTTTTCAGTTTGTACAGCCACAGTAGCGCGCCCTTTCAGTTGAGGCAGATTAGCATACTTGGCAGGCACTTCAAACGGAAACTTTGTCACCATCAACTCTTCGATTTCGCCTACCGAACCTAGGATTGTGGCTTTCAAGTCAATCACTTTGCCCCTGTCTTTAGCCTCAACAGCCTTTTCCAGTTGAGCAACTTTCTCCTTGACTCCTGCAACTAGCGCCTCAGCTTGCGGCTTTTTGGCGTCGGGAATACTCTCTAAAAGGTCAGATTCCCGAAGGTTGAGAATCCTGGAAGCCTTGCTGACATCGCTACTAATAGGCCCCCAACGTTTAGATCGTATGTGGTTGCCAATGTCTTCGAGACTGATTTGCAAATCTCGCACAGTCTGATTGTCAATAGGTAAAGCGAAGCGCAGCAGCGCCCGGCCGTCGGTAATCGCATTCCCAGCAGGCATACTGCTGCTGGGGCGTTTGGCATGGGAGACTGCACTGAAACTCAGGGAGAGAGTGAACAGCAGAAGCGCTAAAGCGACGGTTTTGACCCAGCGCTTGCACGTATCGATCGAGAAATTAGGCCAATGCAACATAACTTTAACTTTTATTGCCTCTCTTATCTTCCCACAGCGCTGCCCGCCCGCCTTTGCTGCTACGGATCTAAAGTGTCTGTTGGTTTGGCTAGGGAGGATCTGCCCACTAACAACAGTCAACAGTCAACAGTCAACAGTCAACAGTCAACTGACGACCGCCCACTGCCCCCTGCCATTAACATTTCAGTAAAGCACTTGCTCCCTTTGAACGGTAAAATAAAATGCCAATTGCTTTTCGATGCCGTCAGCTAGACTGCGGCTTTAACCTGACCCGCTCAAAAACGGATACAATCCCCAGACTCCTGTCGTGGAGAGATCAAAATTTTAGACCAAGGTTCAATCTCCCAAATTCATCTGTGGAGTAAATCTAAAATCTAAAATCTAAAATCTAAAATCGACTGACTGTAGTTCCCCCGTGCCGCCAAGGCGACGGGATTGCCCGCAAAAATTTATATGATTTCCAGTAACGACTTTCGACCAGGTGTTTCAATTGAATGGAATAACGGCGTGTGGCGGGTTATCGAATTCCTCCACGTCAAGCCAGGAAAAGGCTCGGCTTTCGTGCGGACAAAATTAAAAAACGTCCAAACCGGAAACGTAGTAGAACAAACCTTCCGGGCGGGCGAGACTATGCCTCAAGCCAACCTGGAAAAGAGTGTGATGCAGCATACCTATAAAGAGGGCGACGATTTCGTCTTTATGGATATGGAAACTTACGAGGAAAGTCGCCTCAATGCTAAGCAAATAGGCGATCGAGTCAAGTACCTCAGTGAAGGGATGGAAGTCAGCATCCTGCGCTGGAACGACCAAATCATGGAAGTGGAACTTCCCAACTCTGTTGTCTTGGAAGTGCTGCAAACCGATCCGGGAGTCAAGGGAGATACTGCCACTGGTGGCAGCAAACCCGCGATCGTCTCCACCGGAGCTCAGGTTATGGTGCCTCTATTTATTTCCATTGGAGAACGGATTCGGATTGATACTCGTGAAGACAAGTACCTCGGCAGAGAGTAGAAACGAGGGAGGAAAAGGGAGTTTTTAGTTTTTAGTTCTGAGTTATGAGTTAAAGAAGTTAAAATTCAATACTCATCACTCACAGCTTAAAAACTATCCCTTTTGCCTCCAAACTCGGTGAATTCTCCTAGCTTCGCCGGATTCTGAATTTTCAATTTTCAATTTTCAATTTTCAATTCTCAATTACCCTTGAATCTGCTGTGCAACTAGACTTAAACCAGCTTTGTGACCTGCTAACTGTATTAGACAAAACTGGCATTTCGGAACTCACCTTAAAAAGTGGGGATATCGAACTGACAGTACGCAAAGGCATTCTGGCAAGTTCACCAGCCACCTCTGCTGCGCTCCCTGCTGCCGTGGCGACTGTCGCTCCGATCGCCTTGGGCGCGGTTCCTAGCCCCACCTTAGCGTCACCTCCTGCTGTTGACCAAAATTTAGCAGCGGATCTGGCTGCCCCTGTACCCGTCGCCCCTGTCGCCGCACCTACTGCCGTACCTGCTTCTGTAGATACGAAATGGGTGCCAATTATCTCGCCGATGGTAGGAACGTTTTATCGCGCTGCTGCTCCTGATGAGCCACCTTTTGTCAATGTGGGCGATCGCATCAAGGTCGGCCAGACAGTCTGTATTATCGAAGCGATGAAGCTGATGAACGAGATCGATGCTGATGAAGTCTCCGGTCAAGTGATGGAAATTTTAGTTCAAAATGGCGAACCTGTCGAATACGGTCAAGTGTTGATGCGGATTAATCCGGATTGAAGGATTACTTTATTGTTATGGACAGAATAAATGCTAATATTTCCCGATCACTTCTCTCCGGTGAGTTTGATGAAGTCATCCCAGCCTGTCCCGCAAGAGGTTGTGCAACAAGTTGCTGAGTATTTCAGTATTTTGAGCGAACCCATGCGTTTACGAATTTTGAACTTGCTTCGCGACGGCGAAAAATGCGTGCAAGAATTGGTGGAAGCTACTCAAACGAGTCAAGCCAATGTTTCTAAGCACCTAAAACTCATGCTCCAAGCTGGTATCCTCACTCGCCGGAGTGAAGGGACTTCAGCTTATTATAAGGTGCAAGACGAGTTGATTTTTGAGCTGTGTAATATGGTGTGCGATCGGCTTGCCAGCCGGATCGAACAGCAAGCCCTACACTTTCGGGCATTTAGTCTAACTACGAAGCACTGAAAATTAGTGGCCCGTCCCCAGTCAATCGATTTTAGATTTTAGATTTTAGATTTTAGATTGACTTGCGCGAGATAAATGCGGGGGCTGGAGGATTTTCGATTTTCGATTTGGGATTGATTCCACGGATAAATCACGTGGCGGGTACCACCTTTGAAATTCGTGGTCATGAGTCATCAGCCATGAGTCATAAGTTATCAATCCCTACTCTCTGCCTTCAGACCGATGACTAATGACTCCTAACTAATGATTCCTAACTAATGACTCATCATTACTAAAGGGGAAAATTTTTGTCAAAACTTTGGCGGGTACTCGGCTGAGCCACCTCCAAACCTTCGCCCCCTAAAAGTTCTAAAGGCTTGCCTTCCACCGAAATCCAAACCTTGGTATTTGGTTGTAAACTCGTAGCCGTATAGATAACTTGCCCTAACCGGCCAGTCATCGAATTGCTCCCTCCCCCCGAAGTAAATTCTGCCGACAAATCGACATAAACTCCGTCATTTTTGACACTCAAACCCCGGAGTTTTGTCCCATTAGGAATTTCGCTAGAAACAGTTGCATCCTTGGGCCCAGCCAACAAACTATTAAAAGCAGCTTGTAAAGCTGCACCAGGCTTGTCAGCTTGTTTGACAGCTACTTTCGTAGGAACTCCCTCAAATTTGCCGCTCGCATCTTTAACCCAGTAGACTTGCACTGTCTGGACATCAGTCTGTGGCAAAGGCTTTGGCTGCGGCGACTTTGGGATCAGAGCGTTAGGCGTCTGAGCTGTAGGCGTCTGAGCTGTAGGCGTCTGAGCGGTAGGCGTCTGAGCTGTAGGCACTTGTACAGGATTTGGAGGGGGTACGGGGATAATTACAGCAGGAGATTCCGCAGGACTTGGGGACAGCGGCGGAGCCGTAGTTTGAGCAGAAGACTGCGTATCTGCGGGGCTGGGCGAACGGTTCGCTGTCCACCAGGCAATGCCCCCTCCCGTTAGTAAAGCCAACCCGCAAACACCGGCAATGACGGCTGTGGAGATGCGGCGTACTTCTTGTCCATCTTTCATAATACAAATTCTCCTTACAGATAGAGCGCTTGGGACGGTGAGGAGCGACTCCCGATCAGCTACATTTGTCTATGGTTAGATTCTGGAATTGACACAATTGCATTGCTGCTAGCGAACACTTTATAGCAAGCCCAACATATTCTGAATCCGACTATGGGAATCCTAGACCATAATATAAGATTTCGCCGTGGAGTATGTCACCAAAAAACTGGGTCTGAAGCCCCGTCCTTATAGGACGGCTTTACATTGAATTAAATCCCCTTTCGGGGTCGGAGAGGGAATTTTATGCAA
>NZ_JAUBPT010000350.1:0-1486 GCF_036700905.1 Microcoleus sp. S13_C3
ATGAAGCGAAAGTTTCACGTTCCGTTCTGAAGGAGAGGTAGGGGTAGAAATGCCCCTATCGACTCTAACTACCTGAAGCTCAAGGAAGTTGGGCATTACCCCTGCTCCATGAACGAATTAGTAGTTGGTCTTCACCAATAGAAAAAGCAGCTTCCCAACTCAAACTTGTTTGTGAACAGAGCATCAATCCAGTCTTAGCAGTTTTAGATGCTGAATATGGCAATGCAAATTGGGTACTGGCGCAAGCAGATATTCAAGCTGATTGTTTAATGAGAGTCCGAAAGAATGCCGGCTTATGGTCAGCACCACCAGCATATAGTGGTCGCGGCAGACCACGCAAGCACGGTCAGAAAATGAGGCTCTCCGACCCAACCACATGGCTCGAAGCGGATACTGGGATCGCAATTGACGAACATCCAGATTGGGGACAAGTCCGAGTCAGGCAATGGCTTGACTTACATTTTTATCGTGCCGCCGAACAGAGAGTCAATTTAATCCTCGCCCTTAAGAATGAATCCCATGTCAAACGGTCAGCCGTTTCCACCCTTGTGGTTGGCTTGGGTGGGAGAACGAACTCTCCCCAAGCGAAACTGTTTGGTTTAAGTATTTACGACGTTTTGGAGTGGATCATTGGTATAGATTTGCTAAGCAAAGATTACATTGGACATTGCCTAACTTGAGAACTCCCGAACAATCTGAGCGCTGGAGCGATTTAATGCCATTGATGAGTTGGCAACTCTGGCTAGCTAGGGATTTAGTCGTCGAGAATATATTACTGCAGGCAATCGGCTAATATCAATTTAACTCCTGGACGTGTTGCCCAATCAATGTTGTCAGTTTTAGTTGACCTTGGTACTCCTGCGAAAATGCCTAAACATAGGGGAAAATCCCCCGGCTGGGAAAAAGGAAAGGCACGTACTAAGGCACCATATTATCCCACTGTCAAAAAACGGGTTTCTCGACGCAAAAAGTCTTCAAGATTAGCTATTTAATCTTCTCCCTCTTGAGGTGTTGAGTAACAGCTTGCCGGATCTTTAAAGGCAGCTACTTTTAGATGCGCTCGTTTTTTAGTCTAAACTCCAGTTTATAAATAACACAATCAAAATTTTTGATTTTAATATTTCTTGACGCGCTCGAATTTAGATTGAGTTACACTTATGGTATCATAAGTAACTATTACTGGACTCCTTGATATCTGCCAATATTAGTTTAGTCATATAATATGCTACCCTCACGACCAAATTGCCCTGATTGTGGTTCAAATCACATAGTTAAAAATGGTAGAATTCATAATAAAAAACCAAAATACAAATGTCAAAGTTGCGGTCGCCAATTTGTCGAAAATCCGACCAAGAAAGTAATTAGCTCACCAACAATCATATTTAATAGATCGACTTCTTTTGGAGAAGATTTCTTTGGCTGGTATAGCTAGAAGCACGGGTGTTTCTCAAAAATGGTTACAGGATTACGTAAATAATAAATATGC
>NZ_JAUBPT010000043.1:0-21991 GCF_036700905.1 Microcoleus sp. S13_C3
GAAGCTAAGTGTCGGTTTTCCCCAAAAGCGGCGCACCTTATCATACTTTTGTATATTTGCAAAATCGGGATGCTCCCGAAGAAACCGAGTTGATGGAAAAGACACGGGGAAATCCGGGAATTCGCGATCGACTGTTTTACATTTTCAACCGCATTGACGAAACTTGGTACAACACGCAACTGCGACAGCGCTTAGAAAATCTGATTAATTCCGACTTTCGCGATACTGCCAGAGTTTACAAAACTAGCGGATTGTTGGGATTTTACGGGAGTTTGATTCGAGGGACAACAGGGCGCGATCGCTTTGGTTTAAATACAATCTTTGCCACAGTCAACGGCGAGTTTCTGTAGATGATAAATTAGATTCATAATTTATCGGTATTAGTGAAGAAACTCCGCAATTTGTGAGTGAATTTAATCGCTACTGTGCGAATTACGGCAAACTATCTCCGAGCAAATTTCGCATTTCAGTTAACAGCTACGAAACACCCAATGAAAACTACGTGCGGATTCTTGCGGAACAAGGACAACCATTAATTGCTCAATTAATTCAAGATAGCGGTATCGAAGATTTTCGCACAGCCATCACCCGTTACCTCACCGAAGAAAAACGCCCGCAACTGTTCAAAAATTTAGCTGACGACTTAGAAGACTTGTGCATTCAACTGCGGAAACATTACCAAACAATTCAGCGGAATTTGGACAGCCAGCCCCGTGAAATTGAAGCAATGAAAGCGCAAGAACTTTTGCGACTAAATCAAGAGTTGCAGCAAGTCGGACAGGATTTTCGGGAACATATCGCCGAAGAAGTCAATGAAATGATTATGAACAGATGCGATATTTTCGATATAGACTTTCGGCAACTGCAATCTCGGATGATCCGCCGCTTGGATGAATTGTTAGATGGATTTTCTGTTGAGGCGGCTTACGGGCGCACTTTACGCAATCATCCCCGCAATGCCACAGCACCTTTAATTGCTGTTTTAGTTGAAGCGCTTTATTATTTAGCGAATCAGTTGGAAGATATTTTAGTAGAGGCTACTAAGTCACTGGTTGATAATTATTTCCAGTATTTGAAAGATAGCGTTCGCAAGTCGGAATACTATCGATTACTCTATCGGTTGTTGGGGAACGACGGGGGAATTGAACAGCAGTTAGAGGAGTTATCAAAGCGGGTTTCTGATGCTTTGGTAAATGCGGCGGGCGTTGAGTGCGATCGCTACGTGCGAGAAAGTCCCCGTTTTTACGACGAAGGCACATTTTCGATTTATCAATTCCGGGAAACATTGCAGCAAACTTCTCAAGGTTTCGACTGCGAAAATATGGTAGATGCCCAACCGGCAATTCGGCAATTATTGCGGCTAGATTTTGAGCCGAAAGTATCGAGAACTATTCGGCAAACTTTCCGCCAGACTGTCAACCAAACCCTGAAAGAGCATTTGTTGCCGCTGACCCAAAAGCAAGCTGATGATATTTTGCAGAAATACAGTCAAGCCCGCGATTATTTGGAGCAAACTTTGGCACAGGAGGCGGAGGAAAAGATTGCTGGGAATCTGTGGCGGCAAGCTGAGAATGAGCAGAAGATTCAAGAGTACGATCGGGCGGTTTCTGGGATTAATAGTTGTTTGCAGGCGATGAAGTTGCACGAGCATTTGTTGCCTGTAATTGGGCAAAATGATAGGAAACCAGGCGATTGGAAATCGCGTCTACACAGACAAAACCCGCCTTCGCGGGTTGAAAAAAAACATTCTTAGTCCGCGCAGGCGGACTTTGTTTGTGTAGACGCGAATTCTATTCGCCCGGTTCTTGCTTGCCAAAAGAGAGATACTACTCTAAAATAGTTAGGATGACAGTTTAAATAAATTAGCAATGAATATGAAAAATAAAGTTGATTTGCACAACTGCGGCAATGATGATGCTTTATCTTTTGGTAACGCAATGCTTAAAGTAGAAAAACTCAAGGAAACAGTAAATAGAGTTTTTCCTGAACATGGGTTAGGAGAGACACTCACTAATTCCTTAAGCGAACAGAAAATAATTATTGATGTAGGTCGTGACGGTAATTTTCATGGTGGTAAATTACATAACATAAGATATTTATATGAGAAATGGTTTGGTGAAGGTATAGATTGTGAAATTCTCAGAGTGGGTGCTCAGGGCTGGCAGAAAGGAAAGATTAGACTCAAACTCAATGTCACTATAGAGTTTTGCCCCGACGAACCAGACGTTGAAGAAACACCAGAAAACAACGAATCAGAAACTAGCCAACCAGAATCCCCCCTCGATGATTTGCGCCGCCAACTTCTCAATCAAGAAAACTCACCCAGCTAATCCATCAAACATCCGCGTTCATTCGCGTTCATCTGCGCTTAAAAATCATCATGTCTAAAACCCCTAGAATCCCCATTCCTCCAGAAGTCAGAAAATACGTATTCACCCGCAATAAATACCAGTGCCAAAGCTGCGGCCAAACCAAGCTAGAAACCCAACTCACGATCGATCATATCATCCCCCTAGCGCGCGGCGGCAGCAACGACATCAGCAACTTGCAAACCCTCTGCAGCGCCTGCAACCAAAAGAAAACCGACAAACTAGACCCCCGCTTCCGCCGTCACTTTGACCTTTGATATTTAACAGTATAATAAAATCAGCAATTTAACATTGAAATGGCTAACCTCTGTTCGATCGCACTTTTAATCCCTAGCTTGGATAACTGCAATGCTGACAAATTGCACCATTGTCAAGAACAGGCTTTTCGGCCTGTTCCACAAGAAAATTTATCTCTTGTGGAACAGGCCGGAGAGCCTGTTCCTAAGCAAGTAATTGAGAATTGTGCAACATCTCAGTTACATCCGTTACATCCGCTACAAAATCCGCTGCCGAACTTCCTACCATCGATAATACCGATAAGGATCGTCCCCCTTCTCAAAATCCGTTCTGTAATCCCAGTGATAAAACTCCCGACTCGAACCGTTAAACACAGATCCATCAGCCTTAAAACTCGCCCCTAAATTAGCCAAAATCTGAGCATTGGCCCGGGTTTGCCGCCAGCGAGTAAAACGCAAA
Organism: Microcoleus sp. S13_C3; assembly: GCF_036700905.1. NCBI lineage: Bacteria > Bacillati > Cyanobacteriota > Cyanophyceae > Oscillatoriales > Microcoleaceae > Microcoleus > Microcoleus sp. S13_C3. The sequence goes on from NZ_JAUBPT010000043.1 coordinate 3,066, forward strand.
TAAGTCTTAGTATCAGCATTCAAACTGTCCGGTTCAATCTGGGAGAAAATCGCCACACCCTTGCCAACTTTTACCCGACTTAACAAACCGTCAGCACCGATTTCTCCCCCAGACTTAATCAACCAAGTATCATAAAAAGAGCGCGATCGCAAATCTGAAGCACTAACCCCCTTCACCTCATCCCAACTCGGAACCGCCAGCGAACCCCCGAAATCCTGCGCTTGCTGCAAATCTACGCCCAAACCCGCAGCAGGCACTTGACGCGACAAGAAAAACGCCTTCCCACCAGCATTCAAATAACCGCGCAAATCTGCATCTTTCAGATTCGCTTCTCTCCCCACAATCACCAAACCAACATCATTAGAAAGCGAACTAGCGCGCTGATAAATTACCCCCAAACTGTCCAACTTTTGGGCATCTCCATCTCCCCCTATTAAAACCACTTTATCCGGCTTTCCAACCACCGGAGAATTCATCCCGTAACTCACAATTTGTTGCACTAACTGCGCCGCCCCAGCGTCTACAGAATAATGGTCTTCCAAATCCAACTCGTTTAAAATCAGCCGCCCTTTTCCGTAATCCAATTCCATCAGCGGCGAATAAGCTAAATCAAACTCAGATTCCAAAATGGGGCGCCAACCGCTGCGGTGAGGCTTCTCAATAGAAGCGCTACTGACACCGCCGCGATTTCCCCAGCGCCAGCCGTACCAATGTTTATTTGCCTGAGTCAAATTAGGGCCAGTTTTAATTGTATCTGGATAAGCTTCAACCAGCGTGCTTTCCCCCACCCAATCCCGCAAATCTTCACTGTCTAAACCGCTAATTGCCGGATGGTTGCTGTCAACTGGATAAGCGCGGCGGCTGACATGGCCGGCAACCCGGAAACCCGTATTCTCCAGCCATTCCCGGCGCTGAGGAAACACAATTGCTTTGCCGCCGTTTCGGACAAAAGCTTCTAAACTTCCCGGCAAATTTTCCCCGCTAGAAAATGCTTCCCTACCGATAATTAATAGCGAGGAGACTTGCGAACCATTCCACGGGACAAGCTGATGACCTAATTGTTTTAACATGGCCGATGTTTTGCCCGCTGGATCGAAGATTGTCACCGCATCTTTGATATTGGATTGTTTGGGAAAAACGCGGAAAGCAAATGTATCAGAATGCGATCGCTCGCCCACTCGCGCAGTCAAGCGAATTTCGCCGTCAGCCTTGCTAGAAATGGTATTTGGCAATTTTATATCAATTGGGAAAAACAGCGTTCCTGCCGCCTCTATCCGGCCTTTTCTCTCGCCTTTTTTTACTTCTTTTCCCCCCACCAAAACCTGCCAATTAAACGAAAATTCTTGCGGCGTCCGCCTATCGTTAATTAACACTACTTGCTTTGCCAGTTTTTCGCCCACAAACAAATTGTGATCTTTCGCAGTAAAAACCGGGCTAGCACCAGCAATCCAAGCCAAAGTCGAGCTATTATTATTCATAATTGCCTCGCCCCCAGGATGAACAGTGTAAGCTTCGGGCTGGTAATAATTCAAAAGATTATTCGCTACTTGCTTCAAATAAACTCCCCGGCGACCAGGTTGAAATCCCCCAATATCCACCTTTTTTCTGCCAGCTTCGGAAACTTCCCAACCATGTCCGTCATTCCAAGGAATCATCCCCCCAGACATTCCAAAAGTCCGCCAACTCCGCCAAGTATTTGTACTGAATAACTGCTGCAACTGTTGAAAAGCTGGTGCAAAATCTAACTCGTTTTTAAAATGCCAGCTTTGATACTCCTGACCCTTGACAAATTGCTGGCGAATTGTAGTTTTATAAGCGGCAGTTTCCAACTCGTAAGCCTGCTTGCCAAAATAAATTGCCGCAAACTCAGTCATCCAAGGTTCGCTGAGAATGGCCTGACCAAAACCTTTGCGGCCCCGCATCATCGTTGCGTGCAGAGGAGTGCCAAACTCGACTGCCATGTAGGGCTTTTCCCCGGTTTTGCTCCACTCAGAAATCCACTCTTCCCGTTCTTGCAAGGGAATCATATTTAAATAAGAATTCAGCGCATAAACATCGCCGAAATTTGCGCCTTGGTGTACCATCACAGGTCTGGTGGGGTCAGCGGATTTAATCGCCGCTATAGCATCATTTCCTAGGGGAGTGTTGACCCGCAAACGCTCGTTGTCCGACGGACTGAGAGTTCCTTCTACTTTAGTTTTGCCGATGCGACGGGGATTTTGGTCGTCAGCGTGGCCGAAAAAATTAGGAATTGTCGCCCACATTAATACTGATGGATGATTGCGGTAGCGGCGCATTTCAGTCACCATTCGGGCTTTCCAGCGGTTTTTCCACAGGGGGTTTCTCCACTTGCCGTTCCAAGCGATAGGACTAATGTCTAAAGCGGGAGCCATAATTGGAAAACCTTTGAGGTCTGCTCTTTCGGAAAATAACTCTCGGAAGTGCCATTTACCCCGTTCGTCGTGATTCCAAGGCCACATTTCTGTTATGTTAAAACCTGCTTTTACGTAGCCATCAATTAGACCGTCAGAGACTTCAACTGTCCCGCCTTGCCAAGACTCGGAGTGCAAGTTTGGTCGCAGCCGAAATTCAGTTCCGTTTAAGAAAAATTTGCGCCCTTCTATCCAAAATTCGCGGAAGCCAAAAGGTTGGTAGTATTGCGTGTCAATGCCGCTGCCTTTTACTTCTAATTGCAGGGTGTAAAGGTTTGGTTGCCCGACATCCCAAAGACGGGGATTTGGCCAATTCCACTCAACTTGTACGGTTTGAATAGCTTTAGCTTTAACGTTGGCAGTGGCGGTAAATTTTTGTTGTACCTTGCCTTTTTCGTCGAGCATTTGCGCGATTATTTCTACTTGACCGCTTTGGGCAACGTCTTTGAGTTCTACATCTAATTTAACTTGCTTTTTTCGAGTGGAAGTTTGGACGAATACGTCCCTAATTAGCGGGCCTGGGGGAAGGCTCAGAAGCCGTACTTCGCCGATGATTCCCCGCGATTGCAACTTGGATTTTTCTGTGTAAATTTCTGTGGGGCCCATGATGACGGCTTTTTCCTTTTCATCGGATACTGCTATCACTAAAATAGATAGGGTGTTTTGACCGGGTTTTGCTGCTTTGGTAATTTCAATAGTGCCGTAGGGCCAGGGGACTTGACCGCAGTTAATGCCATTGACAAAGATGACTGCATCGGTGCTGACTCTGGCTAAGTCGAGAAATATTCGGCGGTTTGTCCAGTCGCGGGGAATGTCTATATTTCTCTGATACCAAGCTTTTGATAGTTGTTTACTGTTGAAGTTTTCCCAATCTTTGCCGTTGCCGCGAGTGATGATTCCGGGTACGGAGTCGTGGTTTTCTTTTTGCCAGTCTCCAGGTACCTGGATGGAACCCCAACTTGGGGAGACGGGGGGGTTTTGGGGGTTGCCAACTGCAGGGACAAATTGCCAAGTTCCGTTGAGATAGATTTGGGAGCGTTTGTTGTCGATCGCCCCGACGGCAGCGGTGGTAAGATTGGGGAAGCCGATCGATATCGCTGAGCTGCTGGCGAAGTCGGGATTTTGAAGCGCGTAACCGACAAATCCAAAGAGGGTGGCGGCTGCGAAAAATAATCCGATAATTTTGGCCAGCTTGTGATTCACTCGCTTATTTCTCCCAGAAATTAGATAATCTAATTTGTCCCTGGCTCTATGATAGCAGTTGATTCAGCAGAAATCCCCCTCCCAATCTGCCTCTGGGAAGATGGCACAGAGCTGACAAATGTGGTTTTGTATAGAAAAAATAAATACTTAGTTTTAACTGAGTTTTAACAAGGTTGTTTCATCGACATAAGCAATAGTGCGATCGCGCCATCGCTACAGGTCAACAAAAATGAGCGAGTTTGAGGTCTTGCCCTTACCCATTAAATCTTACAGTATTGCTACATTTAGCGCCGGCACGGCTTTACTGCTGACAACTCTGTTACTGTTTTCCTTCCAGGCAGGTTCTGCAATCTTACTTTTGGCCGCTGCCGTTATCGCTTGGTATGCTGGCTTAAAGTCCGCAGAACAAGAACTAGAAATAGAACGTAATATTATTTCAAAAGTAATTGACACGACAGCTTGCTTGATTGTAGTTCTAGACAGCCAAGGACGGATTGTCCGCTTTAACCAAGCTTGCGAAAAAACTACAGGTTACTCGACAGCAGAAGTTGTTAATAAATATGTTTGGGATTTGTTCTTAATTCCCGAAGAAATAGAGCCAGTTAAAACAGTTTTTACCCAGCTAAAAGGCGAACATTTTAACAGCGAATATCAAAACTATTGGCGCACTAAAAACGGCTCTAAGCGCTTAATTTATTGGTCGAATACTGTGACGACAGATGGCAAGGGTTTGGTCGAATATGTCATAGGAACTGGGATCGATATTACCGATCGCCAAAAAGCAGAAATAGCTCTGGGTTTATCCTACACCAAACTAGAAAGCCGCGTCAAAGAACGCACAGCAGAACTGACAGTAGCTAAAGAAGCGCTGCAAGCTCAAGAAGAACGATTTCGCTGTTTAAGTTCCTGTTCGCCTGTCGGCATTTTTATTGCAGATTTTGATGGGCGCTACACCTATGCAAACCCACGCTGTCAGGCTATTTGCGGCTTAAGTGTGGCAGAACTTTTAGGAGACGGTTGGGAGAAGTGCATTCACCCGGAAGACAGCGATCGCGTATTGAGCCGATGGCTGGATTATACTCGGCAAGGTGGGGAATATGCGATCGAGTATCGCCTGCAAACACCAGAAGGGATTGTGCGCTGGATTAACGTTTGTGCCTCGCGGATGTTCTCCGACTCCGGCGAACTCATCGGATATGTGGGCACGGTGAGAGATGTCACGGAAAGACAACAAGCGCAAGCAGCTTTGGCAAGCAGCGAACAACAACTGAGAACGCTGTTAGAAAATACGCCAGATATCATTATCCGCACTGACAAAGAGCTGCGTTATATTTATGTCAATCAAGCAGTTGAAAGAAGCCAAGGAAAACCAATTTCATTCTTCCTCGGTAAAACCAGTCAAGAAATAGGAATACCGCCGGAACAGTGCCAGATGTGGGATGAAACCCTGCACAAAGTGTTAGAAACAGGTCAAGAAGAAATAATCGAATTTCAGGCTTTATCAATCAACGGCATCCGAAGTTATCAATCCCGCGTAGTTCCAGAATTTGACAAAAATGGCATACCAGAATCAGCCTTAATTGTCGCCCGCGATATCACAGAAATAAAACTTGCCGAAACTCAAAGATTGCAGTTAACAATCGAGCAAACAGCAAGGGAAAAAGCGGAAATAGAACAGCAGCGCTCGGCATTTTTAGCAGAAGTCAGCAAAATGCTGGCTGATGCGTTTGACGGGGAAACGGTGCTGCAAAAGGTAGCAGAATTAGCAATAAATTCGATCGCCGACGGGTGCTGCATTCATTTGACCGAAACGGGGTCAAAAGTGCGTCTAGTCGCTGTGGCTCACGCAGAACCCTCTATGGTTGAGACTATTAATAACTTCAGCATCCGAAGTTCGATCGCCGACAATGCTGTTAACGGCTATCCCGTGGTAATCCGCACCGGAAAATCCGAACTAATTGCCGAAGTGGATGAGGAAATTTTAGCAGCACTCGCCGAAAATTCAGCAGAAAAGGAAAAATTGCGCTCGCTCAATATCGGATCTCACGCTTGCGTACCGCTGAGAGCTCGCGGGCGGGTAATGGGTTCCATCACTTGCTTTACCTCGAAGTTGGGCCGCCGCTACAGTGCAGAAGACATGGCAATGCTAGAAGATTTAGCATATCGCGTGGCGATCGCCCTAGACAACGCCCGACTTTACACTGAAGCGCAACAAGCACTATCTCAAACATCGCAATCCTTTGCCTTAATTGACGCGCTGTTAGAAGCATCTCCCCTAGCGATTTGCTTTATGGATCGCGAAATGCGCTTCATCCGTATCAATCAAGTATTAGCAGAACTCAACGGTTTGCCGATAGAACAGCATCTCGGCCAAGACTTCCGCAAATTGTTGCCAGAACATGCAGCCAAATTTGCGCCGATAATTCAGCAAGTTTTAGAAACCGGCCAGCCTGTTTTAAACTTAGAAATGAGCGGCGAACCTCATGGGAAACCGGGATATTTCGGTTACTGGCTAGCCAACTACTACCCAGTGAAAAATGAAAGAGAAGAAATAATCGGAGTCGGCCTAATTATCACAGATATTACCGCAGAAAAACAAACAGAATTAGCTTTGCGGGAAAGCGAAATGCGCTTCCGCAGCGTGGTAGAATCTAACATGATCGGCATCGGTTTCTGGGATGTCAACGGGGAAGTTACTGACGCTAACGACGCCTTGCTGAAAATGATTGGATATACGAGGGAAGACTTAGTTTCAGGACAGATTCGCTGGTCCGATATCACGCCGCCGGAATACGCAGAACTCGATCGCGCCGCCATCGCGCAAGTCGAAGCGGAAGGAAGTTGCGCGCCTTATGAAAAAGAATTCATCCGCAAAGACGGCTCGCGCTTCCCAATTTTAATCGGCGGCGGAAACTTGCCAGGATGCACAGACAAAGGAGCATTATTCGTACTAGATATCACCGATCGCAAACAAGCCCAAAACCAACTTCGAGAAAACGAAATACGCCTTCGCCGCCAACTAGCAGAACTCGACTTAGTTTACAAAACCACACCAGTCGGGCTGTGCTTTGTCGATACCAATTTGCGCTACATCCGCCTGAACGAATGCCTCGCTGCGATCGACGGCAAATCGATGGCAGATTACATCGGACATACCGTTAGAGAAGTAATTCCCGAAATGGCCGATATGCTAGAGCCGATTTACCGCCAAGTGCTGGCGACGCAAACCCCCGTGCTCGACTTGGAAGTTAAAGCCGAAACCAAGCAACAGCCGGGAGTTTTGCGCGATTGGCAAATCAGCTTTTACCCCGTGAGTGATGAATCAGGAACACTGCTGGGAGTCAGCACTGTGGTAGCCGAAATTACCGATCGCAACCAAGCAAAACGGGTAATGCAGCAAAGCGAAGCCATATTCCGGCGGCTGTTCGAGTCAAATATTTTCGGAGTTGCGATCGGCGATTTTAGCGGCCGCATCGCCTACGCCAACCAATCCCTGCTCAACATGGTCGGCTACACCCGCTCAGAGATGCTCTCCGGTAAAATGCGGTGGGACAGGATGACCCCCCCCGAATACCTGCACCTCGACGCCTTAGCAGCCCAAGAACTGCGGGCTAAGGGAGTCGCAACTCCTTTCAAGAAAGAGTACATCCGCAAAGATGGCAGCCGCGTGCCGATTCTGATGGGCGGAACCACTCTGTGCCCGGACGATCGCGAACCAGAGACGATCGTCGCATTCTACATCGACTTGACCGAGATATCCCGCGTGGAAGCAGAACTCAAACACAATCAAGAACGGCTGCAAATCGCTCAGCAAGCAGGCAAAATCGGAACTTTTGAATGGAACATCCAAACCGGCGAGGTCGCGTCTACACCGGAGTTAGAGGCTTTGTACGGGCTGCCTGCCGGCGGTATCGACAGCTATGAAACTTGGCTGGAAATGGTGCATCCAGACGATCGCACTGTTACCGAACAGCAGGTGCAAGCTGCGGGGGCTTCCGGGGAGGAATTAAACATAGAGTTCCGCATCTGCCGCCCGGACAAAAGCGTGGGCTGGATTGCTTGCAGGGCGAAGGTGTTTCAGGACGATCGGGGTTTGCCTTGGCGGATGATCGGGGTGAACGTTGATATCAGCGATCGCAAAGAAGCAGAAGCAGCGCGATCGCACATCCATCAAACTTTAGAAGCCTTGATTCAGGCTTGTCCCCTAGCAATTACCGTTTTGGACTGCGACGACGGCACTGTGAAAATGTGGAACCCAGCAGCAGAGAGGATTTTTGGCTGGCATGAATCAGAGGCGGTAGGTCAATTTGTGCCCAGCGTTCCCGCAGACAAGCGGGAAGAATTCACGGCTAATTTGAAAGGAATTCGCGAAGGAAAGGCGATCGCCGGCATGGAAACCCAGCGCCAAAGGAAAGACGGCAGCTCGATCGACATCAGTTTGTGGGCAACTCCAGTCCGCGACAGCAACGGCAATATCAACTGTATGTCGATCGTCGCCGACATCAGCGATCGCAAGCAAGTCGAGGCCCAACGCGCTCAGTTGCTCGATCGCGAACAGGCCGCGCGGGCGGAAGCAGAAGCTATCAGCCGCCGGAAAGACGAGTTTCTAGACTCTCTTTCCCACGAATTGCGAACGCCTTTAAATGTGATTCAGGGGTGGGCACAGATCCTGCGCGCCCACCCCTACAACAAAGATAAATTAGCTTCGGGTTTGGAAGCCATTGAGCGTCAGTCGAAGGTGCAAAGCCAGCTAGTGGAAGATTTGCTTGACGTTTCCCGGATCATTCAAGGCAAGCTGGCCCTGAAACCCGGCTGGTTCTACATGGTAAGGACGATCGAGGCGGCTCATAATTCAGTTCGTTTGGCAGCCGAGGCCAAGTCTGTCACCGTTTCGTTAGAACTTGACCCCTCAGTCAGCTTGATGTGGGGCGATGCTCAGAGGTTGCAGCAGGTAGTGTGGAATTTGCTGACTAACGCCGTCAAGTTTACGCCTTCGGGGGGAAATGTGCAAGTGCGCTTGTCTGCGGTAGCTGTTAGCGATTCCTCATCACCCAATTACGTGCAAATTACTGTCAGCGATACCGGAAAGGGCATTTCTGCTGAGTTTTTGCCCTTTGTGTTCGATCGCTTCCGACAAGCAGACGGCTCGAAAACTAGGGCTGACAGCGGTTTGGGACTGGGATTGGCGATCGTCGAGCACTTGGTGCAACTCCACGGGGGCACTGTGACTGCGGAAAGTCCCGGTAAAGACCAGGGTGCGACATTTACGGTGACACTGCCTCTCAAACAGCCTCGGAGTAAGCAGCGGCAGTTGAGAGGAGTCGCCGCCGGATATCTTAGTTAGTGATATCGCTATGGCCGTTGAGGACGGCTACTCGCCGATCCGCCAAGTGCGATCGTCCGCATCCGACAAAATCAAGCGCTTGCCGGCCGTGGCGCTGACAGCTTATGCTAGCGAGGAAGATCGCGATCGGGCGATCGCCGCTGGTTACAACTGATATCTTGCACCATTGTCAATTAGCCGTAGGGGCGGGTTCGCCAACAGCCTTAAAGCTTGCAAATAGGTTCTATAAACCCGCCCGACCCCACGAAAAATCCTCTTATTGATATTGCTGCAAGATGTCAGTTACAACTGATATCTTGCACCATTGTCAAGAACGGGCTCTCCGGCCCGTTCCACAAGAAAATTCACTCTTTGTGGAACAGGCATCTTGCCTGTTCCTAAACAAGTAATTGAGAATGGTGCAACATCTCAGTTACGACGAACACTTAACAAAGCCGATCGAACCCGTTCTCTTCGCCACCGTTTTAGCCAAGTTAAAAAATTTGCAGTAGGGCGATCGGGTTCGACGAACACACGAATAATATCATTTCCGTTTGATTCGGATTTGTATGATGTTAAATCTTGTAGGGGCCCGTGAGCCAATAATAATCGCCCATAATCTACAATCTCATAAACCCGCCCCCGCTGGCTACCTGAGATGTTGCACCGGCAGTCAATAATGGGTTTTTGGGTGGGTTGGGGCGGGTTTATTTGACCTGTCTGCAACTTTTCAAGCTATTGGTGAACCCGCCCCTACAGGTTCCACAGGAATGGTGCGACATCATAGATGCTACCGGACATAATATAACCTGTACATTTTGATTCTGATTTGTATGAGGTTAAATCTTGTAGGGGCCCGTGAGCCAATAATAATTGCCCATAATCTACAATCTCATAAACCCGTCCCCGCTGGCTACCTGAGATGTTGCACCGGCCGTCAATAAGGGGTTTTTGGGTAGGTTGGGGCGGGTTTATTTAACCTGTCTGCAACTTTTCAAGCTATTGGTGAACCCGCCCCTACAGGTTCCACAGGAATAGTGCGACATCATAGATGCTACCGGACATAATATAACCTGTACATTTTGATTCGGATTTGTATGATGTTATATCTTGTAGGGGCCCGTGAGCCAATAATAATTGCCCATAATTGACCATCTCAAAAACCCGCCCCGACCGGGATATTATGGTTAATCGATCGGACATGATATGACATAAGGAAAATTTGACAGCCGCGTCCAATCTTCCCTATTAGTTGCCTATATTGAACCGGGCGGAAAATTTCACAGTTTTTAGGGCGCGCCAATCGCTACAGCAGTTAAAATACGATCGCCAGCGCAATTGGTTCACACCCATGCCCATTTATCACTTCAACCGCCTAACCGCCAATTTTTTTAGCAAGCTGCCACTGCGAACGATTCTGATTGTGCCGTTTGTTTTGCAAACAGTCAGCGCCGTCGGGCTAGTGGGCTATCTTTCTTTCAAAAGTGGTCAGGAATCAGTCGAGGATGTAGCGCATCAGTTAATCGAACAAGTAGGAGAACGTACCCGCGATCGCCTCACCGATAATAATGGGCCCTCGGCAATCAATACCTTTCTGGCTAGGCTGCACTTCTCGGCGTCGGGACAAACTTTTATTATGGATCGATCGGGCAATCTGATTGCCACATCCACACTAGAAAAACCCTTGGTGACGCCAACAAAAAAGCAACCGACGCCATTGCTAGCCACTAACAGCAAGGATGCCCGAACGCGAGATATTGCTCGACAACTCGCCAACCGATTTGGCAACTTCCGCGCACTGCAAACAACCCAGCGATTTACCTTGGCGAACAAGGGCGATAGGCAGTTTGTCCGCGTCACTCCCTATCGAGATTTCCGTGGCTTTGATTGGTTGATTGTGGTGGTGGTGCCAGAGTCGGATTTCATGGCTCGCATTCAAGCAAATACGCGCAATACATTCTGGTTATTGACGGGTACACTGCCGCTGGCGATCGCGATCGGATTGTTGACTTCCCGTTGGGTAACAAAGCCAATTATGCGTTTGAATACGGCAGCCAAAAATGTTGCCACAGGAAAATGGGATCAACCTTTAGAAATTAGACGCTTCGATGAAGTGGGAGAACTCGCCAATTCCTTCAATTTTATGGCAGCGCAACTGCAACAGGCTTTTGCAGACCAAAAATCTTTAAATGAAGCTTTAGCGCAAAGAGAGAGCCAACTCAAGCAATTTATTGAAGCCATACCTGCGGGAGTATCTATCCACGATGCCTCCGGTAAAGTCGTGTACTTCAACGAAACTGCCAAGCATGGGCTGGGCGTAGAAACTATTCCCGATGGGACTTTAGAAGAAGCAGTAGAAGTTTATCAAATCTACCGCCAAAACCAGCCGTATCCAACTGAAGAACTGCCCGCATTCCGAGCACTGCGCGGGGAAACAGTATTTCTTGAAGATGTAGAACTTTATCGAGATGGGAAATTTATTCCTTTTGAGGTGCGCGCCACACCAATTTTCGACGAAGACGGAAACATTATTTATGCCATCACTGCTTTTTCTAACATCGTACAGCGCAAACAAGCTGAAAAAATCTTAACTGACTACAATCGCACTTTAGAAGCCGAAGTGGTCGAACGTACCTGCGCCTTAGCTCGTGCCAACGAACTATTACAATCTGAAATTGCCGAGCGCAAATTGCTCGAACAAAAACTTTCCACTTCTACTGAGCAAGTTGTGAAAATATTTGAGTCGATTACAGATATTGTATTGATTTTTGATATTCAAGAAGAAACTATCCAAATTATACCCACCAAGGGAATTTTTCAATACAACTATCAGACGAATCAGATCGACTCCATCATCGAACAATTTTTTCATGAGCCAAGGGAGGAGATTTATTTTGCTCAAGTTCGACAGGCATTGGAAACCCAACAAACTATTAGTTTTGATTACAGTCTGCCGATTAATAACCAAGAAGTTTGGTTTGCTGCTAAAATTTCGCCACTGTCGGATAGCTCTGCTGTTTGGGTAGCGCGCGACATTAGCGATCGCCAGTTAGCCGAATCCCGACTGCTGGAAGCCCAAAAAATTGCCCGTATTGGCAGTTGGGAATACGATATCGCCACAGAAACAACCACTTGGAGTCAAGAACTATATCGCATTTATGAACTCGATCCGACTCAAAAACCGCTGCCAAACGAACAATTAATCGAGCGCTTTCATCCAGAAGATCGATCGCGCTATCTGACAATGGTGCGCGATCGAGCTATGTCGGGGCAAAGCTTTGAAATTGATCTGCGGCTGCTCCGAAGAGATGGCTCGATCAGTTACATTGAAGTTCGAGGGAAACCTGTTTATGAGGAAAAAGGGCATTTGCTCCGTTTGTTCGGCACTGTCTTGGATATTAGCGATCGCAAAGAAGCCGAGTCAGCTTTGCGAGAAAGCGCTCAGGGAGAACAAGCCATCGCCCGATCGATCGATCGCATCCGTCAATCTTTAGATATTGACACAATATTCAAAACCACAACATTTGAACTGCGACAAACCCTAAAATGCGATCGAGTCGGTATCTATCGCTTTAATCCTGATTGGAGTGGGGAATTTGTTGCCGAGTCAATGGCTCCGGGCTGGATATCTCTGATGCAACAACCCGACGATTTTAAGGTGCCAAACACTCTCGTCGAAGACTCTCGCTGTACCGTGAAAACTATGCAAGCCTCCGGTGAACCAGTGCTGGATACCTATCTACAAAGAAATCAAGGTGGTATGTATGCTAGAGGCGTTCCTTACCGCATAATTGAAGACATATACACCGCTGGGTTGAGTCCTTGTTACCTAGAACTGTTAGAGCAATTTCAAGCTAGAGCCTACGTTATTTTTCCCATATTTTGCGGCAGTAAACTTTGGGGTTTGCTCGCCAGCTATCAAAATTCTGCACCCCGCAGTTGGCGCGAAACAGAAATCAATATTGGGCTACAAATTAGCACTCAATTGGGAGTCGCCCTACAACAAGCTCAATTGCTCGAAGCCACTCAACAGCAAGCAGTAGAGCTTCAACAAGCCGCCTGGGCCGCAGAAGCAGCCAACCTTGCCAAAAGCACTTTCCTGGCAAATATGAGCCACGAACTTCGCACCCCGCTAAACGCAATTCTGGGATTCTCCCAATTGATGCAGCGCTCTACCAACCTCACTCGCGAACAACAGGAAAATATCCGTATCATCAACCGCAGCGGAGAACACTTGCTAGCTCTGATCAATCAAATATTAGATTTAGCCAAAATAGAGGCGGGACGCATTACAATCAACCCAACAAAATTTCAATTAAGCAGCCTGTTGAACGATCTAGCAGAGATGTTTCAGCTCCAGGCAAAGGAGCGACAATTGCAGTTAATATTTGACTGCTATAGCGAAACTCCTGAGTACGTGCAAACAGATCAAATGAAGTTGCGCCAAGTTTTAATTAATCTGCTTTCTAACGCCATTAAGTTTACTAAACAAGGAGTAATTTGGTTAAGAGTAAGTGCATTTATAGACCGTGGAAATCAGGATTTACCAATCAGTAATTACCAATTACATTTTGAAATAGAAGACACGGGTGCCGGCATAGCTGCTGATGAGTTAGATAAGCTTTTTCAAGCCTTTGTGCAAACCAAAACAGGAACAAAATCTCAGCAAGGAACAGGCTTGGGGCTGGCTATCAGCCAACAGTTTGTCAAGCTGATGGGCGGCGTGATTACTGTACGCAGTGAAGTTGGACGCGGCACCACCTTCGCGTTTGATATCCCCGTCAGCGCCGTTGATGCCCCGGCGACTCAACCCGTACAGCCACCGCGTCGGGTGATAGCGCTGGAACGCAATCAGCCACGCTATCGTATTTTGATTGTGGACGATCGAGCCGACAACCGCCAACTGCTGATCAAACTCCTCGCTGGCTTTAACTTTGAACTCGAAGAAGCCACCAATGGCATGGAAGCTATTGAAATGTGGTCGAGTTTTGAGCCACACTTAATTTTTATGGATATGTGGATGCCCGTGATGGATGGACATGAAGCTACCAAACGCATTAAAGCCACCCTTAAAGGTCAAGCTACGGCAATTATTGCCGTGAGTGCCGGTAACGCCGAGGAAGCGCAAACCGTTACTGTCTCAGATGATTGCGATGACTTTATTCACAAACCCTTTCGAGATACAGAAATTTTTGCCACCCTCCACAAACATCTGGGAGTGCGTTACATTTACGATGAACCGGAGAGTGTCCCCGAGTCAACTCAAATCGAGCCTCCGACTCCAGAGACTCTGGCAGCTTTACCCGCAGATTGGCTGGCAGCTTTAGAGAAAGCCACAATTGAGTGCGATTTAGAGTTAATTCTGATCCAAATTGAGCAAATTCGCGATCGCAATGACGCTTTAGCTAGCGCCCTAGCCGCATTGGCTAACGAGTTTCAGTTCAATCAAATACTAGCTCTCATCCATCCCGAAACGAAAGAGAATTGATATTACAGCAGATAGCAGGTTTATGAAGTACACCCCAGATATATCTTATATATCTATCCCCCCGTAGGGACACCGCACCTGGCCCATTGGTGTCCATTTAAGGTAAAACCAATAGTCCCACAGGGATTGAAACTCCTGCCTCAAAGCGAAAGTCTTCGCTATGAGGACTTAGAAGAAGAATTTTTAAACTCATTAGTCCTCTTTGAGAGGACTTTCGCTATAAGCCCCGTGGCATTCATTCCCGCTAAGGACTGCCGGGTAGGCGGAAGGACTGGCGGACAAAAAGCTTAAGTTAACACCTATGGGCACGGTGCGGTGTCCCTACTTCATAAACCTGGGATACTACAAACCTATAAAGGTTATTTAACCAAACTAGATATGAATTACGAACCAACTCCCGTCTTAAAAGGGAATATTTTAATTGTTGATGATATTCCGACTAATTTGCAACTTTTAGCTCAAATACTCTCGCAGCAAGGGTACAAAACACGCACCGCACCCGACGGCCAACTAGCGCTGCGGTCGATCGAGTTAACTCCTCCTGACTTAATTTTGCTCGACATCATGATGCCCGGTATGGACGGCTACCAAGTCTGCCAAGCCTTGAAAAATTCTCCCAAAACCAAGGACATTCCAATTATTTTTATCAGTGCTTTGAATGAAGTATTAGATAAAGTCAAAGCCTTTGAAGTTGGTGGTATAGATTATATCACAAAACCGTTTCACGAACAAGAAGTTCTCGCCCGCGTCTCAAACCAACTCGTGCAGCGGCAGTTGTTCCAGCAAACACAATCCTACGCCAAGCAACTCGAACAAACCGTAACTGAACTAAAGAAAACTCAAGCTCAGTTAATACAGAAGGAAAAAATGGCTTCTTTAGGTCAACTAGCTGCTGGAATTGCTCACGAAATCAACAATCCCGTCAGCTTTATCTACGGTAATATTGCTCTCGCGGCGGACTATACACGAGATTTGCTTCGCCTCGTCGAATTGTACCGACATTACTACCCCCACCCCGTTGCAGAAATTATGGGCGAATTGGACGAGATTCAACCCGAATTCATCGCAGAGGATTATCCAAAACTGCTGAATTCGATGACAGAGGGTGCTTCTCGGATTAGCGAAATTGTGATGTCTTTGCGGAAATTCACCCGCCTTGGCGAACAAAAGTACAAGCCAGTGGATATCCATGAAGGCATTGACAATACTTTAGTTATTTTGCAGCATCGGCTGAAGGGAACAAACAAAGCTGGTGAGATAGAGGTCATTAAAGACTACAGCCAACTGCCAAGAGTCACCTGTTACGCCAGTGAGTTAAATCAGGTGTTCATGAACCTGCTAAGTAATGCTATTGATGCCCTGGAAACTCAACCGTCTCCCCGAAAAATCCTCATCAGCACTTCACTAAGTTGTGAGTCAGAAGCGGCCCTGCACAATCAAGATTCAAAATTAGCCATTCACAATTATAAATCCGTTGTTATTCACATTGCCGATAACGGTTGTGGGATGAGTGAGGAAGTGCGCCACCAGATATTTGACCCATTTTTTACAACCAAGCCTGTAGGCCGCGGTATTGGATTAGGGTTGGCAATCAGTCACGATATTGTAGTGGAAAAACATCGAGGTCAAATCAGTTGTATTTCAGCTCCGGGCCGAGGAACCAAGTTAATTGTGCAGATTCCGATATCTGTTAAATTTTAATAAATTTCAACATTTTAAAATTTAACAGACCCAGAGGATATATCAGATAGATTGTACGCAAGCATCTGTTTAAGGTAAAACCGATAATCCGTCAGTCCGTCAGGGGTTGAAACCCCTGCCTCAAAGCGAAAGTCCTCTAAAAGAGGACTGAATAATTTATTAGTCCTCTTTTAGAGGACTTTTGCTATTAGACAGGGAATTCATTCCCTGGCGGACTGCCGGGTGAGCGGGAGGACTGGCGGACTAAAATCTTAAGTTGAGACTAATGGGCGCGGCGCCGTCTCGAAAGCTGTGGGTAATATTAATTACCATGCTACGGGATTTGATAGAAGTCCTCATTACAAACCGGGGCTGATTGTGGGGAATTGACCAGAGAGCGTATTTACTTTAAATCCAACAATCCGCTCGTTTTCAGCTTGGGATTAAACCGGATTTCTTCTGTTACGCCGCGACCTTTCAGCAGCGCGAAAATTTCATTTTCCACGCGCCGCGCGACATTTTTCAACAATTTATCTTTGGCAATTTCATCGGCGAAGATTCCTTCATAATTTGCCGTTTCTTGGGCAGTCATTACAGTTTTGGTGTCGATGGGATCGTTCCACTTGCCAGCATCGGCACCGTTACCTTGGGGTTGGAAACCGTTTTCGGCAATCCAACTCGATCGGATGCTTTCTAGAATAGTGCGGCTGGGCTTGTCAATAGTTTGGACTTTCAGCCAGTAGCAATATTGGGTTTGGCGTACCAAATGCTGTTTGAGGCTGAGGTAAATGTCGCGAGAATAGCCGACAAATTGCAGGACTTTCTCGCTGTCAAAAATCGCGTAGACGCCGATTTTTCCCTGGACAAAATCGGGCAATTTCCCCTCGGAGTCTATGTAGGAAATGAATTCTAAGCTGGCGAGAGATTGAATGTCTTCTGTCATCCGATTTTAGATTTTAGATTTTAGATTTTAGATTTTAGATTAAACCACAGATGAACCAGCCTTTACCTAATTCTTAAAAACTCGATAGATTGCACAGAGGCGGCTGGGTTTAAATATTTTGGCTTGGAACATGAAATTAGGCGGGACGTTGACGATCGCAAAATCGGTCGATTCATGATACTTTTCAAATTCCGCAGGCATTCCCTTCGGCGTCTCGCTGCTGTAAGGGACTGGCTGGAAAAGTAACTCGGCAAACTCAATGCGCGAGCATTGCAATTGTAGCGCTATTTGTTTGACAAAGCTTTCACCGGTTAATAAACCGAACAGTGCAGTTTTAGCATCGGGTTCGAGGACAAAACTGCTATCGTAGCTTTCAATAATCTTAAGACCCATTTTCTGTATACTCCTGACAGACGGCGGTGAACGCTTATTGCTTAAATGTTGAGCGATCGACTTAATCCTGAATTTTACCTGAGACTGAGCGTTTTAAACGCACAAGCTATCCGGCACGAGGTCAATCGATTTTAGATTTTAGATTTTAGATTTTAGATTAAAGAATTGAAGCATTGACCCCACGGATGAATCCGGGGGCTTGTATCCTGGATGCTTTCGGTCAATGAAAATACCACAATCAGGAAAATTTGACAAATAGCCCTGATTTATTTGCCGATCGCTTTTATCATGTCGGTATCGCCATCTATCCGACTACGATTAAAAGGCTATGCAGAAGATTGAAAAAGCATCATTCCCAGCTTCCAGGAGTGTCCCGAACCAGCCGGACTGGCTAGAATTGGTAGAATACGCCTCTGTTGCTGGTTCAGCTATTGGCACGATTGCTGCGGGATTGTCGGGCCAATTTGTCTACGCTGCCGCCCCCTTAACCGCAGCACTCTCGCTAAATCTCGCCAATCGCCAGCGTTTCGAGCAACAAATGCAACAAAAGGCAAATTCTGCGATTACGGACGTACAGGCCTCCGTAGAACGTCGATCGCAGCAAGTTCAGATACTACCTGGAGAACCTGCGGAACTCTACACCGCCGTCTCCCACTTGCAGCAAAAACTCCTCGGCTTGGAATCCGGCGTCATCGCCGAGGTACAAGCTGCCGTAGCCTCCCTCGAACGCCAAGCCCAGGCGCTGCCTGCAGATTCTCAGGATTTCCACACGCAACTGTCAGATTTGCAGCAAAAACTCCGCATTTTGGAAAATAGCGCCCTCAGAGAGCATGATTGGGAAAATGTCAACGTCCGATTTTTATTGATGGGCGAACAGTTAACTGAAGTTAAAACTATTACGGCTCAGTTACAGGAGCGATCGAACGAAGTAGACTTTGATACAATCCAAGGTTCTCTCAAGCAATTGCAGGACTTGCTCGATCGACCCACAATAGATGCAGGGATGCTGCAAACCGAGATTCAGCATTTGCAGCAGCAAGTGTCCGAGTTGCAGAGGCAAAATCAAGAAATTGTCAAGCCTTATTTGCAGCGTCTGACTCGCGCCGTGAAGAAACTGAGTCAGTAGTCAGTAGTCAGTAGTCAGTAGTCAGTAGTCAGTAGTCAGTAGTCAGTAGTCAGTAGTCAGTAGTCAGTAGTCAACTGTCAACTGTCATTGTAGCCATAACCTTGTTCCCAGGCTCTGCCTGGGAATACATACCCGGAGGCTCTGCCTCAATTACCCATTACCAATTCTCAATTACCTTTACCAATTCAGTAGTCAGTAGTCAACTGTCAGCAGTCAACTGTCAACTGTCAACTGTCAACTGTCAGCAGTCAACTGTCAACTGTCAACTGTCAACTGTCATTGTAGCCATAACCTTGTTCCCAGGCTCTGCCTGGGAATACATACCCGGAGGCTCTGCC
>NZ_JAUBPT010000043.1:22091-51384 GCF_036700905.1 Microcoleus sp. S13_C3
TCAATTACCCATTACCCGTTACTAAATTTTTGCCAAGCTTGCCAGAAAACATAAATCGATAAGATTGCCAAGAGCGATCGAAAAGCTAAACTAACAATACGATCGGGCAATCTCGGCAAAAACCGCGTGCTCACCTGCGCGCCCAACAAACCGCCGCCGCCAAGAATTAACCCCACAACCCACAAAACATTCCCGCGCGCCGCGTGTCCCGCCGTCGCCGAAATTGCCGTGATGACGATGACGCCCAAGCTGGTTTGAATTGCGGTTTTAATGCTTTCTCCTAACAGCAAAATTTGCAGGGGAACCATAATTACGCCGCCGCCTACGCCAAACAAACCCGCTAATAAACCCGCCGCACTGCCGGTAGCAATTTTAGCAAAAGTTGGATGGAATAAAATATTTGAATTATTGGGTAATTCGTGATTGGTAATTGATAATTGAGCATTTTCTCCTTGTCCCGCTTGTCCTCCCAGTTCCCCTTGTTCTAGTTCCGCTTTCTTCTTAGCTGTCAGGTGCTTGCGAACTTCAATCAAATAAATATTCAGCCACAGCAACAACCCAAAAGTAAGTAACAGCAAGTAAGGCGGAAATATGCCCGCCAAATAAGCACCGATTTGTGCTGTAATGACGGCTGGAAATCCGATGCCTGCGACTTGGCTCAAGCTGAGGTAGCCCATGCGCCAATTCTGGATGCTGCCAGAAATAGCTGTAATGACGATCGACAAACCGCTAGTAGCAACCGCTTGCACCGGAGCGTAATTGAGAGCCACCAACAAAGGCACGAGCACCGTACCGCCGCCGATACCCAAAAATCCAGCTAGAATTCCGGCAAAAATTCCCGCCGCACCCAACATCAATAATTCAGTGATAGTCATTAGTCATTAGTCATTAGTCAGTAGTCAGTAGTCAACAGTCAACAGTCAACAGTCAACAGTCAACAGTCAACAGTCAACAGTCAACAGTCAACAGTCAACAGTCAACAATCAAATTTTAAGAATCATTAGTCGTGCCGTCTGGCATAATTGCCCGCCTCAAATCTGCATCGCGGAAGTTAGTTCGATTGAGATTAGCATCAATCAAAACCGCTTCCACCAAAACCGCCCCGCTAAAATTAGACCAGCACAGCTTGGCCCGGTACAAATTAGCACCGCTCAAATTAGCTCTTGCCAGCGTTGACCAACTCACATTAGCAACTCTCAAATTAGCATTGCTCAGATTAGCGTCGGTGAGATTAGCTCCAACCATCGTTACTTGGCGCAAGTCTGCACCAGCCAAGTTGGCCCCGCTCACCATCGCCCCGCTGAGAATTGCCTGAGTCAGATTAGCTCTTTCTAAAAGCGACTCGCTGAGGATGGCATTTGTCAGGTTTACCGCCTTGAGAGTTGACCAACTCAAATTTGCCTTCATCAAATTAATACGAATCATGCTAGCGTCGGTTAAGTTGGCCGCAAACAAATTCGCTTGGGTAAAGTTGGCTTCGGTCAAGTTAGCTTCCGTCAAATTAGCCTTGGTCATGTTGACTTCTCTGGCCATTGAGCCGCGCAGGTTGGCTCCCATCAGGTTAGCCCCGCTGAGATTGGCACGGCTCAAATCGGTACCGATGAGATTTGCTTCGCTGAGGTTGGCTTCCGTCAAGTCCACCCCTGCCAATTTCACCTCGCGCAAGTTCGCTCCCGTCAGGTTAGCGCCTTTGAGGTTTGCGTCTTGGAAATTCGATCTGGTAAAGTTAGCCTCGCTGAGGTTTACCCCTTTTAAGTCAGCCCCGGCGAGGTTAATTTCTCGAAAAATTCTTTCTCCGGCCGCATATTGCCTCAGAATTCGATCGGCCTCCATGTCATTCGCCTCGCAATTTTTTTTAAACGTTAGAGTGATGGGTGTTACCACATCATCCCAGATAACCACGGTATTCACTCTGCACGCTGTAGTATCTGTAGAATCTTTGCACTGTTTTCTTGGCAATGCGGTGCTATTCGCTCCTAAAGGGCCTGACAAAGATCAAAGCTTCTGAGAAAATCAACTAAAACAGCAGGAGTCCCGCACTCTACCTGTACAAGGAGTGAGTGGCGGGAGGAATGCGCGTGAGTGAAGAGATCCGCCCCCGAACAAAACCGACAATCTTTAGATATCCGAAAGTGAGGGGGCCGTCGATGAACAAACAAATATTGTTCTGCCACTCGCCCTCGTCGCTTTCACGAGATACAATAATATCAGAGTTCGTGAACACAATGCCCCAAGTAATCACCGCCAAGCTGAAACTAAACCTGACCGCCGAGCAAAAATGCTTGGTGTCTCAGACGGCTTTAGCTTACCGGGATGCCTTGAACTATACTTCACGAGTCGCTTTTGAAGCGGGTAAAACCAGTAATGGCGCTAAGCTGCAAAAAGCTGTCTACAACGAATTGCGAGTTCGATTTGGGCTAGGAGCACAAATGGCTTGCAATGTACCCAGACAAGTATCTGCTACCTATAAGACCCTTTGGTCTAAAGTAAAACAATCTAATGATGCTATTGCCAAAGGTTACACAAAGAGACGGTATAAAGGGCTGGACAAACCTCCTAAATACATTTCTCGAACTTGTACCCTAAACTACCAGCGGGACTACTCTTTTAAAACCGATCGGCAAGTGAGCATTATCACGCTGCAAGGTAGAATAGTAGTTCCGTATGCTGGCTACAATAAGCATCTAGATTTAATTGCCAATGGCGCTAAAATTGGAGCTGCTAAAATTGTCTACCAGCGCTCTTCTAAGGTCTACTACTTAATGGTAAGCATTGAAGTAGAAGTACCTGAAATCGATCCACTAAAAATAACTAGAGTTTCTGGCGTCGATGTGGGTATGCGCTACTTAGCGGTAGAAACAGACTTACAAAACAAGTCTAAATTCTACTCAGGAAAAGAAGCTAGACACAAAGCTAACCGCTATCACAAAGCTAGACAGACTCTTCAGCGTCAAGGCACTCGTTCGGCAAAGCGAAGACTAATCGCGTTATCTGGAAGAGAAAGACGGTTTATCGCTGATGTGAATCACCAAATCAGCAAGGAAATTGCAAAACCTAACAGCCTGATAGGACTAGATAACTTGACCGGAATACGAGATAGAACTAAATCTAAGTCCGGGAAAAAGGCTAGTAAGAAACAGCGTAGAGCTAATAGAAATAAGGCTAAATGGTCATTTGCAGAATTGCACGGTTATATCGACTACAAGGCTAATCTAAACGGCTCTCTGGCCACTAAAGTTTCCGCGCATTATACATCGAAAAGTTGTCCTAAATGTGGACATACCTCAGATGCTAATAGACCTAACAAAGGACTCTTGTTTCGCTGTGAATGTTGCGGTCATGTGTTACACGCTGATTTGGTTGGTGCGCGAAATATTACAATGAGAACGCTGCTAGTCCGGCAAGACTGGACTAGCACTCTTGAGCTTGTCAGCATCCCCTAATGTGTCGAGCGTTGAAACCAAAGCTGAAATCCTATCTAGGTTCTCGGAATTGCGGTGGAGTTCAGATACAAGCCCACATCATAGCGGTACTGTGCTTGATGGTGGGTAGTTGACCAATAGGGTAAAACTCTCGGCGCTCGGCACTGAGTCAGTCGATTTTAGATTTTAGATTTTAGATTTGCTCCACAGATTCATCTGGGAGCCGGAACTTTGGTCTAAAATTATGGGCTCACCACGACGATTATCGGAAACTTGTATTCGTTTTTGGGGGAGCTGGCAGTTGACAACTGACAACTGTCAACTGTCAACGGTCAACTGTCAACTGTCAACTGTCAACAGAGAAAGGAAATTTTAAAATGCCTGAAAATTTGAGAAGCCAAGCTGTGACTGGAGGCGTGCAGCGCGCGCCCAACCGAGCAATGCTGCGGGCAGTCGGTTTTGGCGACGGCGATTTCACTAAGCCGATTGTGGGGATTGCCAACGGGTACAGCACGATTACGCCCTGCAATATGGGATTGAACGACCTCGCTTTGCGGGCTATTGCGGGTGCAAGGGAAGCCGGCGCCATGCCGCAGATGTTCGGTACGATTACTATCAGCGACGGGATCTCGATGGGAACAGAAGGGATGAAATATTCTCTGGTGTCGAGAGATGTGATTGCGGATTCGATAGAAACTGTTTGCAACGGCCAAAGTATGGACGGGGTGCTGGCTGTCGGCGGTTGCGATAAAAATATGCCGGGGGCGATGATTGCGATCGCCCGCATGAACATTCCTGCTATTTTTGTTTACGGCGGCACCATCAAACCAGGACACCACAACGGAAAGGATTTAACCGTTGTTAGCGCTTTTGAAGCAGTCGGCCAATTCAGCGCGGGCAAAATTGACGAAACAGAACTCAATGCAGTGGAACAAAAAGCTTGTCCGGGTGCGGGTTCCTGTGGCGGAATGTTCACAGCAAATACGATGTCGAGTGCTTTTGAAGCAATGGGCATGAGTTTGCCTTATTCTTCGACAATGGCTGCTGAGGATGCCGAAAAAGCTGACAGCGCTGCCGAATCTGCAAAAGTGCTGGTGGAAGCTGTCCGCAAACAGTTGCTACCGAGCCAAATTTTGACACGAGCGGCCTTTGAAAATGCGATCGCGGTCATCATGGCAGTCGGCGGTTCAACCAACGCTGTGCTGCATTTATTAGCCATTTCCAATGCGATCGGCGTTGAGTTGTCCCTCGACGATTTTGAAACTATTCGAGCAAAAGTGCCGGTGCTGTGCGACCTCAAACCCAGCGGCAAATACGTAGCAACCGATTTGCACAAAGCCGGCGGCATTCCTCAAGTAATGAAAATGCTGCTAGAACAGGGTTTGCTGCACGGAGACGCGCTGACAATTACCGGCCAAACTGTTGCCGAAGTGTTAGCAGATATTCCAGCCGAACCCCGCACCGACCAAGATGTCATCCGCCCTTGGAACAACCCCCTTTACGCCCAAGGACATTTAGCCATTCTCAGAGGAAATCTGGCAACAGAAGGAGCCGTTGCTAAAATTACTGGCGTTAAAAAACCGCAAATTACCGGCCCAGCGCGCGTATTTGAATCTGAAGAAAATTGTTTGGATGCAATTTTAGCGGGCAAAATTAAAGCCGGAGATGTGATTATCATCCGCTACGAAGGGCCCAAAGGCGGGCCGGGAATGCGCGAAATGTTAGCACCAACTTCGGCAATTATTGGCGCTGGTTTAGGCGATTCTGTCGGGTTAATTACTGACGGTCGCTTCTCTGGCGGAACTTACGGCATGGTTGTCGGTCACGTTGCACCAGAAGCGCAAGTTGGCGGGACAATTGCTTTGGTAAAAGAGGGCGATTCAATTACAATTGATGCTCAAAATCGCTTGTTGCAGCTCAATGTTTCTGATGCAGAATTGGAGCAGCGGCGCGCTCTTTGGCAGCCTCCTAAACCTCGCTATACTAGGGGCGTTTTGGCTAAATATGCTAAGTTGGTTTCTTCTAGCAGTATCGGTGCTGTGACTGATTTGGGTTTGGGTTAAAGTAGGAATTTTTTAACCGCAGAGGTCGGCAGACAAACGCAGATGAACGCAGATAAATAAAATCCTATCTGCGTTCATCTGTGTCCAGCCGCTGATATCTGCGGTTAAAAAATTCCCCAATTATATCAAATCCGTTAGCATCGCAATAGTAAATCCGAGTTCACTGTTCACTGTTCACTGTTCACTGTTCACGGCGTCAACAGTCAACAGTCAACAGTCAACCGTCAACATCATTCCGGTGTAACCGGAAATGATATTAACTGCGCTGATTCAAAAAGCGGCCTGCCATCGACATGGCGTCAGTAATATCTACGTCGCCGTCTCCATCTGAATCTAAAAACGTATTCAAAACGGGATTGCTGCCTTGGGCTGGGTTTTGGGCGTTGCCGCCGGTTTGTAGCAAATTCAGTATGAGCGGCACCAAAACAGGTATCATCGCCTGCACTGTGGCGTTATTCAAACCGGTTCTGTGGGCGATATCGTTCACTATCTGCGTCAGTTGGCCTGCGCCGAACAAACTCTGTACCGCTTGCGGATTGGGATTTGTGCCGCTAAATTGGTTGACAACTTCTTGAGCTTGTGCGTCTCCTGACTGCGATCGCACGTCTTGCAATGCCGATCGCACGTATCCGCCCAAAACCGACATTGCTAGCTGAGTCGTGCCCGTATTGACGCCTTGGTTGCTGCTCAACTGTTCTACCGCACCGAGAATGTTGCCCAACTGATTGGGGTTTGCTTGTTGGTTGGGATTGTCGATCGCGCTCAAAATTTGGTCAAATAGTCCCATCATTTTCGCTCCGTACAGTGATTGCTCAACTTAAAATTATAGCAAATCCTGTTTTTCAAGATTATGGAAAATAGTTTTGATATAATTTTTAAGTTTTTACAGTTCCTCTTTTGTCTGGCTTGATTGGCACCTTCTCGTTGCCTAGGGAATTATATTCACGAGCAACTGGAGGTTGTAAAAGCGTATTTTGCATTAAATCCTCATGCTTAATCGGCAGGGCGATCGCAAATTCCGTCCCCCTTCCCACCTCAGACCAAAAGTTAATTGTCCCCCGGTGTTTCTTGACGATAATTTCGCGACCAATTGCCAATCCCAAACCAGTACCTACACCTCTCGGTTTAGTAGTAAAGAATGTTTCAAACATTTTTTCTTGACTCTCTGGCGCTATTCCCATACCGTTATCAGAAATTCGCACTACCACTGAGTCGTCGTCCAAGTATTCTGTAGCAATCACAATCCTCGGCGAAAAACTCGGTGCTTCCTGGAGTGAATCCGAAGCCGATTGTTTTTTCGCCTCTGCTGAGCTGGATTTCTCAATTTTTGCTTTCTCTTCCACAGCATCTAGTGCATTGTTGAGAAGGTTCACAAATACCTGGTAAAGCAAACCCATATAGCCTTCCACAGTCGGAATATTCCCGTAATGTCGCACCACTTCAATGCCTTGTTTGATGCGGCTGTTGAGAATGAGCAAACTGCTGTCTATGCAGGCGTGTAAATCGACGGGATGAGGGGCTGCCTCATCGAGGCGAGAAAAATCTTTCAAACTTAAGATAATAGCTTTTGCTCTTTCAGCGCCTACTTGCATTGAGTCCAATATTTTGATCAAATCTTCTTTGAGAAAATCGATGTCTATTTCTTCGCCTTTGGCGATCACTGCGGCAGGGGGGTTGGCAATTTCTGTTTCGTAAGTCTTGAGCAAATCTAAAATATCTTCAACATAATTTCTGGCTGGGTCGATATTGGCATAAATAAAATTGATTGGGTTGTTAACTTCGTGAGCAACACCGGCTAACATCCGCCCCAAAGTTGCCATTTTCTCATTTTGAAGTATCTGGCTTTCTTGTTTAGATTTCAATTCTTCTAGCAACTGATTTACTTTCTGAATCAGTTGATTCAGCGAAGCTGCTAATACTCCTACTTCATCGGTGCTGGTAACTGGTACTTGCAACTGAAAATTAGATTCTTCAGTCACTCGCTGAGCGATTTTAGTTACAGTGGCGAGGGGTTTGGCGATCGCCCGACTGGTGAAGCCCGCCAGCACTGCTGCAACGACGATCGACAATGCCATGCTACCCAAAATTATTTGCACCCGCAGCGCCTGGGCTCGCAGCAGATCCTTCCGCCCTGCATCTTCTTGCACTTGGGCGCGATCGATAATTTCTGCTATATCATTAACCGCCCTATCTAGTTGCAACCCAATTTTATCTCGCTCGAAATTCAACAGCAAGTTACGTTTAATACTTTGTTGAGCCTGGTTATTTGGCAACTTACTAAGTTTTTTATTAATTATTTCTACTCGATAGAGATAATTAGATAGCGAATCGCAAGTTTGTCTAATTTTTTCTATGCCTTCTATGTCTTCCATGTATTTATGATTTTTGACTTCAGATAACAACAACTTCAAACTGTAAATATTGTTTTGTAGCTGTGCGTACTTGCTGTCAAAAACTTGCGGCTTTTCGAGCCAGTAAATCAGCCCCTCTTGGCTATTTTGCGTTCGCAGTAAAGCCACCTGCAACTTATTTAAAAGCTGACTTTCTCGATCGATGTGTACTTGATTGTTAGTTCTGCGATAGTAATGAGTGCCCACCAACATCCCGACAGCCGTTCCCCCAATCGCAACACAAAGAGCCAGTGCGTACCCACGGCAGATTTTGTCGTGAATACTGAGGTTGCCGAAGGAACGGGCTATGTCAGCGAAATAATTGGGCTTTGGTGGTTGAGTCTCTTTGATGTTATGCTCGCAAGAGGTAGAGAGTTCTTGTGAAGGCTGATTCAGATGTTTGAGCTGCATAGATGCTAACCTGTGAATAATTCACGCACTGACAATTCAGTCTAACTTAACTCGCGGCTGATTTGATAGTACCGCATTGATATTTAATGTGATAATTTTTGTAAATTAGGACGCTCTTACCTTGCCTAAGAAACCCGGTTTTTCGTTTGTCCTTTCGGATCTTCCAGGAGGCACTGGTGTTAAAAAACCGGGTTTATGTTAATATAGCGCCCATCTATTAGACCTCTTGCAAAAATAATTAGGACGGGCTCTGGGGCACATCCCACAAGAGTTATTTTTTCTTGTGGGATGGGCCGCAGAGCCGGGAGCATCTCACTTTGGCAGCCCTGCTAGAAATTGGAGTTTTGAGGCAGGAGGCAGGAGGCAGGAGGCAGAAGGAAAGAGGCAGAAGGAAGGAGTCAGAAGAAGTATTTTTACAAATATGAGATGCTCCCGCAGAGCCCGTCCCATCAATTGAAGAAAAGGATTTTTGCAAGAGGTCTATTGAGTTGCTTCAGTAGAAATATTGTCTGTATTCACTTGTTTTTTTAACAGGGTTCGTTTTCTTCACGCCGACTTACTTAAACTCTATTTGATTTGTGACAGGGTTTGAGATAATCGCTTGTATTCCATTTATTTTAATCAGCTAGTTTTTCAACAATAATTATAAAAAAATATCGTCCGGGTAGTTCTTGTAGAATAAGGTTTAACCTAGCCTCTCTCAATCGTTATACTTGTCAAGTAATTCGCTTAGAAAATGCAAGAGTTTTGGTTCAGGGCTTAATCCCACTCCACGAGATATGGCTGGTAGTGTTTTACGCTTAATATCAGAAAAGCCCCACATGAAAGTAATTAAACGCCTCAGAAGTTCTCACTTGGGGGAATAAGCTAATCCGGATTTAAATTTCCTCGTAAAATAAATTTTTCCTCTTGTGGGGAGTAGGGTTGGGCAGGAGAGCCCGCCCTCAACATACAAATTAAATGCACAACAGCTTAGTGCTCTGTATACTGTAGAATTCACAGCAATCGTCAAGAGTCAACAAATTTTATCGTTACGGCGCGTTCTCCGAGCTTTCACTTAGTCCAGTAAAGGGTTGAGGACACTTCCTGTTTTTATCATCTCATGAAAATGATGAAAAAGCGTTAGCTTAGAGTTGCAGAATTTCCCTAAGTCATTTCCGGCAAAAGCCAACAGTAAGTAAATATAATATTGAGAGAATGTCGTGCAGCTAAGTAACTCTTCTCCGTACTAAGCTGTTGTGCATTTAATTTGTATATTTCGAGTCCCGATCAAAAATCGTCAAATCCTCTCCCCCTCTCCCCTTCTCCCTCTCTAATACCATAGGCAATCTAGATGCAACACAGCTTAGGGCTGGCCCCACGCTACGCTATCAGCTCACGTGTTTAAGGCGAAGAGTTTAACAAAATAATCAGCAATAAAATCCTATAAACTCATGTTCATTCGTACTACGGCTCTCACTCTAATAGAACTCAGGACTGCGATCGTCCGGGAACCCTTGGTGGTTTCGCCCGATACGACGGTGATGGATGCGATCGCCCAAATGAGCGGCGTGCGATCGCTCTGCAACACCGCTAGAACCGCCGATGGTCAACTCGACGACCTCCACCTAGAGGCGCGATCGAGCTGCGTGTTGGTAGTGGAAAACGAGCAATTAATCGGCGTACTGACCGAGCGAGACGTGGTGAGGCTGAGTGTCCGGCAGCGTTCCTTGGAGAATTTGGCGCTCCGGGAGGTGATGACACACCCCGTCGTCACCCTCCGCGAGTCCGCCTTCACCGATTTATTTTTGGCGATTAATCTGCTCCAGCAGCACCACATTCGCCATTTGCCCATCCTGGACGAGTTCGATCGCCTAGTGGGCCTAGTGACTCACGAAAGTCTGCGCCAAATATCTCGACCCCTCGACCTGCTGCGGTTGCGTATGGTAGCAGAAGTGATGACCCGCGAAGTGATTTGTACTGCGCCAGATTCTTCCCTACTGGCGATCGCCCAACTTATGGCAGAGCATCGCGTTAGTTCCGTGATGATTGTACACCCAGGCGGAATCTCTACTGAACCGCTACAAATGCCAGTGGGGATTCTCACCGAGCGGGATATTGTGCAATTTCAGGCCTTGGGCTTGAACATGGAAACCTGTCGGGCTGAGGCGGTGATGAGTACACCGATTTTTAAGGTCAAGCCAGAAGAGTCGCTCTTGACTGTGCAGCAGATCATGGAGCGGCGATCGATCCGTCGGTTGGCGGTGACAGGGGAACAAGGGGAGTTACTTGGTATTGTCACCCAGACCAGTTTGCTGCAAGCCCTCAACCCGCTGGAGCTATACAAGCTGGTCCAGAAGTGGGAAGAGAAAGTGGTGCGCCTAGAGGCGGAAAAGGTGGCGCTGCTGGCAAATCGCAACCTTGAGCTCGAGCAACAGGTGGAAACTCGGACAGCCGCTCTCAACACCAAGGTACAACGAGAGAAATTAGTCGCAGACTTGGCCACCCAAATTCGCTCGTCCCTAAGCCTGCAAACGATTTTGGATACGACTGTGCAGCAGGTGCGGCAAGTGCTCGGCTGCGCTCGCGTCAATATTTGGCGGTTTGAAGCCAATAGGGAAATCATTGTCGTGGCAGAATCCACCGACTCGTCCCTGTCTCTGTTGGGCGAACGGGTCAATGATACCTGCTTTAAGCAAGACAATCCTGAGATTTATCGTCAAGGACATGTTCGCGTCATACCAGATATCTCCACAGCCAACATATCAGACTGTCATCGGCAGATGCTGATCCGCCTCCAGACACAAGCCAAAATTTTGGTGCCGCTACTGTGTGGCGATGAGTTATGGGGCTTGCTCAATGCCAGCGAAAGCCAGCACGCCCGCGACTGGCAACCGGAAGAAGTCGAACTGGTACAAGCCTTATCAGTGCATCTGGCGATCGCCATTGGGCAAGCCACGATCCACCAAAAATTGCAGAAGGAACTGGTAAAGCGACAGCGGATCGAAGCCACCCTGATCGAGAGCGAAGAACGCTACGCCGCCCTTGCCACAGCAGCTCCGGTGGGGATTTTTCGCACCGATGCGGAGGGGCTATGCACCTATGTCAACGATCGCTACTTTCAGATCAGCGGACTCACACCAGGAGCCACTATCGGACACGCATGGCAACAAGGACTGCACCCCGACGATCGCGATTGGATCATTGCCCAATGGGAGCAATTCATCCAAGGTAACGACTCTTTTGAACTCGAATATCGCTTTCAACGTCCCGACGGTGAAGTAACGTGGGTTTATGGGCAGTGCGTCGCCGAACTCGATGCCAATGGACATCGGATCGGCTCTATAGGCACCATTACCGACATTAGCGATCGCAAACGAACAGAAGCCTCCCTGCAAGAGAGCGAAGAACGCTACGCCACCCTAGTGGAAGTCGCACCAGTGGGGATTTTCCGCACCGATCCAGTGGGCAACTGCATCTATGTTAACGATCGCTGGTGTCAGATCAGCGGACTCACCCCAAAGGCCGCCATCGGGGAAGGATGGCGACAAGGGCTGCACCCCGAAGATCGCGACTCGATCGCGGTCGAATGGCAACAATCAGCCCAACAAAATCGCCCTTTCGGGCTCGAATATCGCTTTCAACGTCCCGATGGTGCTGTGGCGTGGGTATATGGGCAGTCCGTTGCCGAACTGGATGCAGACGGGCAAGTAGTCGGCTATGTAGGCGCTATTACAGACATTAGCGATCGCAAACTTGCCGAAACCGCCCTGATCCAGAGCGAAGCCCAGAGCCGAGCCATATTAGCAGCAGTTCCAGACTTCATGTTTCGCATGGGTGCCGATGGTATTTATCGGGGGAGGGTGACAGCCCATCGTCCGCTCGACTTCCTGGGTACAGATTTCGATAGGCCTGGTGTGGCGATGGTGGATCTTATTTCAGGAGAAATTGCGACCCGACATCTACACCACCTAGAGCAAGCCTTAAGCACAGGAGAACTGCAAGTTTATGAACAGCAGGTGCACGTTGGCCCGCGCCTGCAATATGAAGAGGTGAGAGTTGTCAAGAGCGGCGAAGATGAAGCCTTGTTTATGATTCGAGACGTTACGGATCGCAAACAGGCCGAGCGACAACTGTACCAACTAAACCAACAGCTAGAAGCCAAAGTCGAAGAACGCACCCAAGAGCTTTGGCAAGTCAACAGCCTGCAACGCGCCATCCTCGATGGTGCTGATTACTCCATCATCTCCACTGACCCAACAGGCATCATCCAGACCTTTAATGCTGGAGCCGAAAGGATGCTCGGTTACAGTGCAGCAGAAGTGGTCGGCAAAGGTACGCCCGAACTCATCCACGATGCAAATGAGGTAATTGACCGGGCAGCATCACTCTCTGCCGAACTAGGGCAAAATATTCCCCCCGGCTTTGAAGTTTTTGTTGCCAAAGCACGCCAAGGTGTTCTCAGCGAAGAAGAGTGGAGCTATATCCGCAAAGATGGCTCTCGATTTCCTGTGTCGCTATCCATCAGCACCCTCAAGGATGTCAATCAGCAAATTATCGGCTTTTTAGGCATCGCCAAAGATATTAGCGATCGCAAACGTGCAGAAGCAGAACTACAGAAAGTATCGGATCGCCTCGCTTTGGCGCTCAAATCAGGGGCGCTCGGTTGTTGGGACTTCGATCTTGTACAGAACACCGTCTTGTGGGATGAGCGGATGTACCAACTGTACGGCGTCACAAAACAATCTGACTCCCTTGTGGTTTACGACATTTGGGCAAACCGGCTACATCCCGAAGACCGCACCGCCACCGAAACATTGCTCCAGCAAGCCGTCTTAGGACAAGCAGAATTTGATACTGAATTTCGAGTGTTGCATCCCGATGGCAGCCTCCACTTTATTAAAGCCTATGGTGTCGTCGTGCGAGATGCCCAAGGCAATCCCCACAGCATGATTGGCCTCAACTTTGATATTAGCGATCGCAAACAAGCTGAACTCGAACGACAGCAGTTAATTCAAGAATTATCAGCCTTTAAGCAGGCCTTGGATAAGTCTGCCATTGTGGTCATCACCGATCGCGAAGGGGTGATCTCCTACGTCAACGATCCCTTCTGTGCGATCTCTGGCTACTCCCGCGATGAACTCATGGGCAAAACCCATCGCCTAGTCAACTCTGGCTATCATCCCCCTGCGTTTTTCCAAGACCTGTGGCAGACCATTGCTAGCGGTCATGTTTGGCGCGGTGAAATTTGCAACCAGGCAAAAAACGGTAGCCTGTACTGGGTTGCCAGCACCATTGTCCCCTTTTTGGACGAAGGCGGGCGACCTTTTCAGTATCTAGCCATTCGCTTCGACATTACCGATCGCAAGTTGGCCGAAGCAACGCTTCGGCAGGAAAATACTTTCCGTCAACAAATTGTAGAAAACATGACAGAAGGGCTGTGCGTTTTCTATGAAGTTGAGGAGTTTCCCTTTGTCCGCTTCACAGTCTGGAATCAGCAAATGCAAACGATTACGGGTTACACCTTAGAAGAAATTAACCGTCTGGGGTGGTATCACAGCTTGTACCTGAATAATCAAGAATCTCAAAAACAGACGATTGCCGACCTGAAAAAGATACGACAAGGGGGCAACTTAATCGCTCTGGAAAGGGAAATCCGGCGCCAAGATGGACTGTGCCGCACTATCTCCATTTCCACCTCTATCCTATCGATGGATGATGAACATCTCTATGTGCTTGGCCTGATCCAAGACATTACTGAGCGTCAACAGACAGAGCGAGAAAATTGCCTTTTGAAAGAACGCCTCGAATTTCTTCTAGCCTCCAGTCCCGCCATGATCTATAGCTGTAAGCCCTATGGGGACTATGGAGCAACCTTCATGAGCAAAAATATCGAAGCCATTTTGGGCTACAAACCAGAAGAATTTTTATCGGAATCTGGCTTCTGGGCTAACCATATTCACCAAGAAGATGCCCCTAGGGTTTTTGCACATATATCCGCTCTCTTTGAACACAACACTCATCAGCATGAATATCGATTTTTGCATCGCGATGGTCACTACGTTTGGCTACGGGATGAGCTGCGTCTACTGCGAGATATCGAAGGCAAGCCAATCGAGATTGTTGGCTATTTTGCAGATATTAGCGATGTCAAACAAACCCAAGAAACCCTAAAAAGACAACTGGCAGCAATTGAGGCGGCGATCGACGGCATTGCGATTATGCAAGGAGATACCTACCTCTATTTGAATCAAGCCCATCTAGAATTGTTTGGCTACGAACATCCCCAAGAACTGCTGGGCAAAACCTGGAAACTTTTGTATTCCCAACAGGAGTTAGAACGGTTTGAGCGGCAAGTCTTGCCGGTGCTGGGGCGCGATCGCGCTTGGGAGGGAGAGGCGATCGCCACCCGCAAAGATGGCTCTACCTTTGCCGAAGGGCTATCCCTCACCGTCACAGAGGATGGATTATTGATTTGTGTATGCCGCGATATCAGCGATCGCAAACAGATCGAAGCCCAATTAGCAGAGAGTGAAGCTAAATTCCGGCGGCTGGTAGAAGGGGCTAATGATTTGATCTGGTCATGTGAACCCGATGGCATACTCACATATGTGTCACCGCAATTCACGACCATGTTTGGCTGGGATGAACGTGCATGGATTGGTGAGTCGTTTCTACATCTGGTGCATCCAGACGATCGCTATTTGCTGGTTACATATTATCGGGAGAATCTCAAACATGGTAAAAAGTCAAGTGATTATGAGTTCCGAGTTCGCCACCGAGATGGCAATTATGTCTGGGTGAGAAGCAGTCCCACACCCGTTATAAATGCTGAAGGGGAATTGATTAGCATCCAGGGAATTTTATCGGATATCAGCGATCGCAAACAAGCTGAACTCGCCAGGGAAAGCAGCGAAATGCGCTTCCGCCGGGTGTTTGAGTCCAGTGTGAGCGGCATGATGTTTGCCGATTTTCAGGGGAACATTATGGATGCCAACGATCGCTTCTTACAGATGGTTGGCTACACTAGGGAGGAACTAAATGCTGGGATGATTCATTGGGATGCGATGACCCCCCCCGAATATGCCCACGCTGATGTTGTAGCGATGGGGCGCGTGATGCAGGATGGCACGAGCGAGCCCTGGGAAAAGGAATACTACCGTAAGGATGGCAGCCGGATTTCTGTCCTGATGGGAGCCGCACTTCTTTCAGGCTCAGACGATCAAACTATTTGTGTATTAGTAGACATCACCGAGCGCAAACAGGCCCAGAAGGCTTTGCAGGAATCTCAGCAGTTTCTGCAAACGGTACTCGATACCATCCCCCTCGCCGTGTTTTGGAAGAATCGAGAGTCGGTTTTTTTAGGATGCAATCAGCAGTTTGCCCAAACTCTAGGCTTGCCATCTAGAACTGAAAGTATAGGTAAAACAGATTTAGATATTTGCCACGCAGAAGTCGAGGCGAACGGTTATTGTGCGATGGATCGGCGGTTAGTAGAAACGGGTGAAGCTATATTAGGGATCGAAGAAACGCTAACCCTACCCAATGGTAAATCAATATTTATCGAAACCCACAAGGCTCCCCTGCGAGACAGCTCAGATAATGTTATTGGTCTGGTAGGCACGTTTCAGGATATCACCGATCGCAAAGAATCCGAACTGAGATTGCAACAACAAGCAAAACAGGAGCGTTTGCTGGGAGCGATTACTAAACGGATGCGATCGTCTCTGCATCTGGAGGAGATTCTCAATAGCACTGTTGAGGAAATCCATCAGGTATTGCAATCAGACCGAACCCTGGTTTATCGGGTTTATCCTGAAGGGACGGGGGCTGCCATTGCTGAATCTGTTTCGCCAAATACGTCTAAGCTCTTGGATATCCTCTTCCCTGAAGAGGTTTTCCCCGAAGAGAACTACGATCGCTATATCCAAGGAAAAGTGTATGCCCTCAACGATAGGGAAGATGAAAACGAGTCAATCTTACCCTGCTTGGTTGAATTTCTCGCACAAATCCAGGTCAGAGCCAAACTCGTAGTTCCAATTATTCAGAATCAAATCCTCTGGGGATTGCTGATTGTTCATCAATGCGATCGTCCGCGCCAATGGCAAGAGTGGGAAATCAATTTACTTAAACAAATTGCTAATCAATTAGCGATCGCCATTCAGCAATCTTACCTCTACGAACAGGTACAATCAGAGCTGGCTATCCGCAAGGAAACAGAAAAGGCGATCGCTTTACAACTGCAACGGCAGCGAACTTTGGGAGCGATCGCCCAGCAAATTCGCGAATCGTTGGATATTAACGAAATTTTGGCGACTGTGACACAGCAAGTCAAAGAAATCTTGCAAGGCGATCGGATCATCGTAATCCGGGTATTTGGCAATGGCAGAAGTCAAATAGTTGAAGAATCTGTGTTGACCGAGTTTCCCGCGCTCAAAAACCTTCACTGGGACGACCAACTGTGGTCTCAAGAAATCCTCAACCACTATTGCCAGGGCAATCCCCGTATCGTCCCCGATATAATCACCGATATGGGGACTAATTGCTTGGTGGAATACGCAAGCGTTGGTCAAGTCAAGTCCAAAATGGTTGCACCTATCCTGCAAGAAGTCCGAGGCAGCCAAAGCCAGAGAGGGGTTGCCCCTGGGCCTACCAACAAGCTCTGGGGGGTTTTAGTTGTCCATGCTTGCCGAGAAAAGCGAGTCTGGCAAGAGTCGGAAGCACAACTCCTGCAACAAATTGCTAACCAGTTGGCGATCGCGGTTCAACAAGCTAGCCTATTTGAGCAGTTGCAGCAACAACTCACCGAACGGCAACAAGCCCAGCAGCAACTCACCGAGCGCAACCAACAACTGGGAGCCTCTAACGAAGAACTGGCCCGTGCTACCCGTCTCAAAGACGAATTCCTTGCCAACATGAGCCACGAACTCCGCACTCCCCTTAACGCCATTCTGGGCATGAGCGAGGGGCTACAAGAGCAAGTCTTTGGCATCGTCAACGAACAACAAATCAAAGCTTTACAAACCATCGAGCGCAGTAGCTCTCACTTACTAGAGTTAATTAACGACATTTTGGATGTCGCCAAAATTGAATCGGGTCAAATGGAACTCGATTGCACCCCAGTTTCAATCAATCATCTGTGTCAATCCAGTCTGCCATTTATTAAACAACAAGCCCTGCAAAAACGCATCCAGCTAGAGATTAAAGTCCCACTCAATCTGCCCGACTTATTGATTGATGAGCGGCGGATGCGCCAAGTCTTGATCAACCTGCTCAATAACGCGGTAAAATTCACTCCTAACGGAGGACGCATCACCCTAGAAGTCAGCCGTCAACAGCGCCGGGCCGACCCAGATTCTGCCGATTCCCCACCCCATTTTTTGGTCAAAGAGACTCTGCGAATTGCTGTCATCGATACAGGTATTGGTATTGCGCCAGAACATATCAACAAACTGTTTCAGCCCTTTATCCAAATCGATGGCGCCCTGAATCGTCAATATCAGGGGACCGGCTTGGGGCTTGCCCTGGTGAAACGCATTGTCGAACTCCACGGCGGGCAGGTGGGGCTCACCAGCGAGGTGGGTGTAGGAAGTTGCTTCACGATCGAATTCGAGGGCAGGCACGGGGGCACTGCCCCTACTGGTGTGCCCTCCTCTGTTGCCCTGGAATCCCAGACAGAGCCCCGCATCGAACCCAGCGGGCCCGAACAGGGAGGCTCTCCCTTAATCTTGCTGGCGGAAGACAACGAAGCCAATATCACTACGGTTTCGAGCTACCTGAAAGCTAAAGGCTATCGCATTCTCTTGGCTAAGAATGGAGAGGAGGCGATCGCCCTGGCCAAGTCGGAAAACCCCAATCTAATTTTGATGGACATTCAAATGCCTGGTATGGATGGTCTACAAGCTATGCAGCAGATCCGCCGCGATCCAAACTTAGTCGATCTGCCGATCGTTGCCCTAACTGCCTTAGCCATGACGGGCGATCGCGATCGTTGCCTTGCCGCCGGAGCCAATGATTACCTCACCAAACCCGTCAAGCTGAAGCAATTGGCAAGCACTATTCAACAACTTTTAGCTTCTAAGTAAGGATAACCCGTGAATAGACCATCCGTTTTAATCATTGACGACGAACCCAATAATTTTGATGTAATTGAAACCCTCTTGAGTGAGCAAGACTATCAATTGCATTACGCTGCCAGCGGGCAAGAAGCGATCGCATCCCTCGACATATTTGAGCCCGCTCTTATTTTGCTGGATGTGATGATGCCAGGAATAGATGGCATCGAAGTTTGTCGGCAAATCAAAGCCATGTCAAAATGGCAAGCCGTTCCCATCATTATGGTGACAGCATTAAACTCAAAATCAGACCTAGCCCATTGTCTCACTGCCGGCGCTGACGACTTCATTAGTAAACCTGTAAATGCTATTGAACTGCGTGCCAGAGTTCACTCCATGCTGCGAATTAAGCACCAGTATGACGACCTGCAAAGCTTACTCAAATTGCGGGAAGATATGGTTAAAATGGTAGTCCACGATTTACGCAATCCCCTGGCTGGTATCTTGCTTGGCTTGGAACTCCTAAAAAGCATAGAGTATCCTAGAGACAAACAACAAACCCACCTAGATGGAATTTACTCGGCAGCACAAGCAATACAGCTATTAATTGATGATTTATTGCAAATTTCATTACTAGAATCCGGTAAAAATCGTCTCAATTACGCAGAGGTTGATCTGTGCGATATCATAGAGTCGGCTATATCAAACTTGGAAGCGATCGCTGCTAAAAAAAATCAGTCGCTGGTCGCTCAATTACCAGAAGAAACCAGTAGGAAAGTTTCGGTGGATGCCACCATGATACATCGAACGCTGGATAATCTCCTCTCGAATGCCATTAAGTTTTCCCCACCCAATAGTCAAATCATAGTGAATGTAGAATTTCTCACATCTGGCAACGCAAAAATCCAGGTTATCGACTCTGGGCCGGGTGTTCCTGATACATTGCGGCACAAGATTTTTGAGAAATACGAGATTGGAAATCTGATGTCGGATGTCTCTCAAATAGGGTTGGGTTTAGCTTTCTGCAAAATGGTCGTTGAGGCACATGGGGGCGAAATTTGTGTGAGAAGCAACCAACCAAAAGGTGCCATTTTTGAAATCACTTTGGCAGCCTAACTGACGGATATCACCTGAACTCATAAAACTTTCTACATTATTGGAGTCGTTACAATTATGTCTCAATTCTCTATCTTAATTGTTGATGATGAGCCAGATAACTTTGATGTGATTGAAACCCTGTTATCAGAGCAGGATTATCAATTGCATTATGCTGCCAGCGGGCAAGAAGCGATCGCATCCCTCGATATATTTGAGCCTGATCTTATTTTGCTGGATGTGATGATGCCGGGAATAGACGGCATCGAGATTTGCCGGCAAATCAAAGCCATGTCCAAATGGCAAGCCGTTCCCATCATTATGGTGACAGCATTAAACAGAAAGTCAGACCTTGCCAACTGTCTGACTGCCGGAGCAGACGACTTCATCAGTAAACCTGTAAATGCTATTGAAATGCGTGCTCGCGTGCATTCAATGCTCAGAATCAAGCAACAGTATGATAATATCCAGAACTTATACCACATCCAAGAAAATACCATCAATGCCTTGGAAAGCACCCTCAATGAGCTGCGTGGCAACTTAGCTTCTAGTCTATCCCACGAACTGAATACGCCCCTCAATGGCATCTTAGGGACGATCGGGTTGCTCAAGGACGATATCGAAGACATGGATATCGCCGAAATCCATGAGATGTTAGGCTTGGCCGATGACTCTGCCCGTCGCCTAGAAAAATTAACGAAAAAATTCCTGATTTATTTAGAATTAGAACTATCCGCAAGTCAACAACACAAGATCGAATCTGCCCAAACTCTATTTTCAGCTTCCGCCATTGAAACCGAGTTGAAATACCAGGCTAAGAGCGTCAACCGTAGCAACGATCTGTTGTTAACTCTTGAGGAAGCGGAGATCGCTCTATCAGAGCGATATCTATCAACGATTCTCCATGAATTAATGGATAATGCACTGAGATTCTCCTCACCAGAGACAACCATTAAAGTTAGTAGTCAAGTCCTAGGGGAGATGCTGCATTTATATGTACATGACTCCGGGCAGGGCATGACAGAAGAGCAAATTGCTAAAATTGGTGCCTTCATGCAGTTTGAGCGCAAGAGGTATGAGCAGCAGGGTACTGGTATCGGCTTAAAAATTGTCCAAAAAATTGTCGAACTGGCAGGAGGAGAGTTGTCAATTACCAGTATCTATCAAAAGGAAACAACGGTACATCTCACTCTGCCGATTGTCCGCAATTAGCAATCGATTCCGGTTGCACTCCTTATCATTGTTGACGGTTGACTGTTGACTGTTGACGGTTGACTGTTGACGGTTGACGGTTGACTGTTGACTGTAGAAGGAGGGGTCAAAAAAATTAAAATTGCGCGAATTATTTGTTGGCAGCTTAATTCGACTTTACGCCCGACGATGAAGGGCGGATTTGATATCATATCATGTCCGATTGATTAACCATAATATCCCGGTCGGGGCGGGTTTTTGAGATTGTCAATTCTTGGCAAGTATTGTTGGTGAACCCGCCCCTACGAAAATCGCGGTCGATCAACCGGACATGATATCATTCCGGCGCAGCCGGAATTGAGATGAGAAGGAATAAATTTGCTTTGCCTGGGAATGGCAAAACATCAAAAAAGATGAACTAGCAGGACAAATATTTGACTCGGAATTAAAGCTTGCTTTTGCGGTAATTCATGGGATATAAGGTAAAGAAAAAACCGTACACAACCTATTAAATTTAACTCGAATCACCCTACTTAATCTTTTGTTACATACGGGCGAATTTTCCCAGCGACTTACTTAGTTCTGGTGCAAGGTACAATTGCAGACTGCGGGCGCGATCGCACTTTATCTGCACCCGCTACCACTAAAACCCCGCAAATCGCGCCCGCAGTGCGACAGAATCGGGATTTGCGGGTTCGCGCAGTACAATCGGGCGCTTCGCCATTTTAGACTTTAGATTTTAGATTTTAGATTTGCAATGACTTATGACGATCGGGCTTTGCAGCTTGCCTACAGTTGCATTCTTTTTTTTAACTCGTAAGCTGTCACGCATTTAATTTGTAAGCTACTGTTTACTTAAACTCTGGTGGCGCGGGCAGGAGGTAGAAATTCAGCAATAAAAATGGCGTAAGGGTCGTTTGTGCGCCGCCAGGGAAAGTCGCGCAGGTTTTGGGATGCCCAAACGCCAAGCTGATAGCGGAACCAATCAAGGTTTGCAGATTCTTTGCCAAGGGCAGCGTTTTCGGATTGGGCAGTTGCCTCTGTCGCAATGCTTGTTTGCTTTCTCATGACAAATCAATTAAGCTTTTTCCATTGTTGTGAGAGGAGGTACGGAGCCGCTCTAAAAATTCTCTATCTAGCGTCTCGACTTCTTTCAAGCGCTGCAAATCTTCTCTTTGTTTCGCCATTTCTCGAACCGAAAATGGGTGGTTGTCAATTTCTTTGGTTAGTTCTGCATACGGCTTTTCTCGCCAACCTTTAGGGTCTTTCGATTCGTCTATCCTATCGAGAAACTCAAAAAGGGTTTCTTTTACAGCTCGCGCTACCGCAATAGCGTCCTGTGGGGTTGGATCGAGACAAAGCTCGAGGGTAATGCCGATTGCACTGGCGGCGTGCTGTGCCTCAGGACAGTAGGATGATTGAGAAACGTCATCTGCGTCTGGAACAGCATCTATACAATTCTTTATTAATTGACTAATTTCCGTCACATTCAGTGGCTTACCTTGGAGTATTTGCCAAACTTCATCCAGCGCAGTTCTCAGTATAGTAAAATCACCCCAGCCTTCCTCTCGGGCAAAAGCGCTGTAGTTGGGAAGCAGCCTCTCGCAACAAGAAGCGGCAAACGCTATCCTGTGAAAGGGAGGAAGTTCTTCCAGTTCTTTTTCCAAGGTATTAAAATCGTGAAAGTTTAAATTCATGGAATTTGTGGATTAGTTGCGTGATTTTTGGTTAAACGGCACTGCAAGCGCTTCGGCATTTTTTGCAACCCTAAGGCTTTTTACTTATATTACCAAAAAGTAAAACTTACCTTCGAGAAAGTTTAGGGTTGTCCCCCAATCCAACCCCACCGTGAATCAATCCGGCAGGAGAACCCGCGAGCGAGCTTCAATCTAAATGCCAAATAGCTTATCACTTCCGAATTCTCATGAAAATGTAAAAATCAAAGCATAGCCCTTTTATTTGCCACTCCCCTCATGCCTTTGCCGCGCCTGTTAACCTTAATTGCTGCTTTCTGCCTCACCCTGGGGCTGATTATTGGGCTGGTGAGTTCCTTAACAGGGCTTTACAGTCAAGTTGCGTGGTCTGCTTCTCCGCTGCTGGCTAATTTGCTGATTTTCCTGATAATTGTACTTTTGGGAACGCTAATTTTTGCGCTGGTTTACTATTTTAGGCTGCTGCAACGGCCTCAGAAAGTTAAGGGAAAACGGCCGATTACTCCGAAGATTCCTGTTGTCAAAAGTGAAGCAGCTTCGGAAAATCTCAAAGCAATCAGGCAACAAGTCGATCGCATTCAAGATGAAGTAGCCCGGCAAGCTTTGCTGTTGAGAGCCCGCGAAATTGAAGCTAGCATGGCGAGGGGCTGCGTTCGAGTAGTTGTTTTCGGCACCGGTTCTGCGGGCAAAACTTCCGCTGTCAATGCGCTGGTGGGGCGGATGGCGGGACAGGTGGGCGCGCCGATGGGAACTACCGAAGTTGGGGAAACTTACACTCTGAAATTGAAAGGAATCGATCGAGAATTAGCAATTACCGATACCCCAGGCATCTTGGAAGCGGGAGTTGCGGGAACTTACAGAGAGGAATTGGCGAGGCAGTTGGCGGCGAGGGCAGATTTGATCTTATTTGTTTTGGACGGCGATTTGCGAAAATCCGAGTACGAACCGCTGCGGACTTTGGCGGAAATTGGCAAAAGGTCGATCGTGGTTTTTAATAAAGTTGACCTTTATCCCGACACCGACAGAGATGAAATTCTCGATCGACTGCGGCAGCGAGTCAAAGGTTTTGTATCAGCAATGGATGTAGTCGCGATTAGCGCCAATCCGCAAAAAGTTGTCCTAGAAGACGGCACAATTTTTCAGCCATACCCGGATATTATGCCATTAATTCGGCGCGTCGCTGCGATTTTGCGAGCCGAAGGCGAAGACTTAATTGCGGACAATATTTTGCTGCAATCTCAGCACTTGGGAGACCAAGCGCGCAAGTTAATTGATGCTCAAAGAAGGCGGCAAGCTGATAAGGCTGTAGAGCGGTTTCAGTGGATCGGAGCCGGAGTAATTGCCGTAACGCCTTTGCCAGTTGTGGATTTACTGGCGACAGCAGCAGTTAACGCTCAAATGGTAGTAGAAATTGCTAAGATTTACGGCTGCGAATTAAATATCGATCGCGCGAAAGAATTAGCCTTGTCTCTCGCAAAAACCCTAGCAAGTTTGGGAATAGTTGAAGGCGTAATTCAAGTAGTGTCAAGGGCGCTGCAGTTAAGCGTAGCCGGGTTTGTACTTGGCAAAGCAATTCAAGCAGTCAGCGCCGC
Organism: Microcoleus sp. S13_C3; assembly: GCF_036700905.1. Taxonomy (NCBI): domain Bacteria; kingdom Bacillati; phylum Cyanobacteriota; class Cyanophyceae; order Oscillatoriales; family Microcoleaceae; genus Microcoleus; species Microcoleus sp. S13_C3. The sequence continues at coordinate 46,002 of NZ_JAUBPT010000043.1, forward strand.
TTATTTAACTAGAATTGCCGGAAAAAGTTTTATTGAATATTTCCGCCATGACCAAGATTGGGGCGACGGTGGCATCGCCGAAGTTGTGCAAAGGCAGTTTCAGTTAAATCGGAAAGACGAGTTTGTCAAAGCATTTGTCAAAGATGCGATCGCCCGCGTTGTCGAACCTCTGAACATCTATCAGCAGGAATCGGAACCCGAATTAGAAATGTCAGCGGAATTGGAACCAGAAATAGAACCAGAACCCTTGTATCAGCCGCCACAATACGACGATTGGGAAACTTACAGCAACAAACGCAACGATGAGTGGTAATTGGGAATGGGGAATTGGGAATGGGGAATGGGGAATGGGGAATGGGGAATTGGGCATTGTCAACTATCAACTGTCAACTGTCAACTGTCAACTGTCAACTGTCAACTGTCAACTGTCAACTGTCAACTGTCAACTGACAACTGACAACTGACTAATAACTAATTTCGCCCCACCAACAAATAAACGATCATTTCTCCCTTACCTTTAATCTCAACAGCACCGCGATTTTTAAACAAAAATTTATCTTTTAAACGATCGTAAACAGCAGCAGTCACCTGAATTTCCCCCGGAATACCGCTTGATTCCATGCGCTGAGCAACATTTACTGTATCCCCCCACAAATCGTAACTAAATTTAGTTAAACCAATGACTCCCGCCACCACCCCACCAATATTTATCCCAATGCGGAGACTAAAGTTGTGATTGTTTTCGACATTGAAGCTAGCGACAGCAGCTTGCATATCTAGTGCCATTTGGGCGATCGCAAAAGCGTGATTTTCCTGCGGTTCCGGCAAACCACCAACTACCATGTAAGCGTCACCCATAGTTTTGATTTTCTCCAAACCGTGCCGTAACGATAACTCGTCAAATAGACTAAAAATTTGATTCAGAACTTTCACCGTTTCTGCCGCAGTTTTTTGAGATGCAAAATTCGTAAATCCCACCAAATCGGCGAATAAAACGCTGACATCCGAAAAGCTGTCAGCAATTATGCTTTGTTTCTCCTGCAAGCGCTTTGCAATCGGTTTCGGCAAAATATTTAATAGCAATTCTTCAATTTTTTGTTTCTGAGACTTGGTTGTTTCCAAAAGCAACCGCGTTTCCCTTTCTGCCTGTTCCCGATAGGCGATTTCCTGCTGCAACATCAGATTTTTATCCCTCAGTTGCAACTCTAGTTCCCGCAGCCGCAATTGATTTTCTACCCTAGCTATCACCTCTACGGTTTGAAAAGGTTTAGTAATATAGTCCGCCCCGCCAGCATTAAAGGCTTTCACCTTCTCAGAAGCTTGTACCACAGCACTCAGAAAAATAATGGGAATGCCACGAGTGCGATCGCTCGCTTTCAAGCGACTACAAACTTCATAGCCATCCATATCGGGCATCATAATGTCCAGCAAAATCAAGTCAGGCTGAGCCAAATCCACAGCATCGAGTGCCTGTTGCCCGCTAGATGCAGCTTCTACTTTATAGCCTTTTCTGGATAAGATCAGCTCCAGTAACAATAAATTGTTAAGACTGTCGTCCACAATTAAAACACGGCCCTTTAATTTTTCTGAAGATGGTTGATTCATCGGCTTGCTCCGGGCTTAGTTAAGCTTAATAAAATTAAGATTTGTTTAAATTTATAAATTACGCACGGGTGCGTCCAAACCTATTTTTTTTCACAGAAAAACGCATTGCCGAAGGCAAGCAAGAGGAAAAAAAACAGGTTTGTGGAGGCATGATTGCCTCCTCAACTCTAATTTATTATACTAATTTGTCAAAACAGCGAAAGCTGGGGCTAAAACTTCATATTGCGGATAAATTCGATCGCCCAGGGCGTCGATTGATGGACTGGCGAATTGATGCACTGCTTGCTGGCTGGTTTTGAAACCAAAAATATCCCACAAGCCCCACCGCTGCAATTTGCACTACAAAAGACAAAAGAGACTACCCGGACACTTTGCAGGGATAATTTGCCCGAAATTATGACAAGAGTTGGATTCAAAAGTACGATCGACATCTTGGGCGGTTGAGAAATGGGCGTGATTTTTTAATCTGATGCTCCCTGAGTCTCCGGTGCCGCATTATATTAAGAAATATAACAATAATTTTACCCATTGGGGAGACTCCGGGGCGGATCAGGTCAATCGATTTTAGATTTTAGATTTTAGATTTTAGATTTGAAGCATTGACCCCACGGATAAATTCGGGGACTCCTTTATCGGATACAGGTTTTTTATTTCTCCACAGATGAATCCGGGGGCTTGTATCCTGGATGCTTTCGGTCAAACCGAGCGATCGGATCGAACACAACTTTGATAAGATTTAAGATTGACAACAAAATTTGCTATTGTGCGTCCGGGTAAAAACAATGAGCGATCGACCAATTATTCTCGGTATTGTCGGAGACAGCGCAGCGGGCAAAACCACCCTGACGCGGGGAATTGCCCAAGTATTGGGACCAGAAAATGTCACTGTGATTTGCACTGACGACTATCATCGCTACGACAGAAAGCAGCGGGCAGAAATCGGAATCACAGCATTGCATCCCGACTGCAATTACCTCGACATCATGCAGCAACATCTCAGTCTGCTGCGTACCGGACAAGCAATTCTCAAACCCATCTACAACCACACGACAGGTACATTCGATCCACCGGAATACATCAAGCCCAGCAAATTTGTAATAGTTGAAGGTTTGCTGGGTTACGCAACCCGAACAATCCGCGATTCTTACGACGTAAAAGTGTATCTTGCTCCTCCCGAAGAGTTGCGAACTCAGTGGAAAGTTAAGCGCGATATCATGAAGCGCGGTTATACTGAAGAACAGGTGCTTGCAGAAATAAAAAAACGGGAACCGGACTCTGAAGACTTCATTCGTCCTCAGCGCAAATCGGCCGACGTTGTAGTTAGTTTTTACCCGCCCGAAGCGGACAATGAATCGAATTTGAGCGTCCGTTTAGTGCTCAGACCGACAATTCCTCACCCTGATTTTACTGAAATTTTAGGTCGAGGCAGCGAGAGTTTTAAACCTGCAATTCGCTTGGGACTCGATCGGGATATGGGCAAACCTGTTGACGTTTTGGAAGTAGACTCCCACGCTACCAGCGAGCAAGTAAACGAACTGGAAATGATGTTGTGTAGCGAGTTGCCACACCTGCGGGGATTTTGCTCCGCCCAAGGCAACCCGGAAATTGGCAAACTGATCGGCACAACTGGCGAAGTTTTGCAAAGTTATCCGCTAGCTTTGACGCAGTTGCTAGTTGCATATCACATGATGAAAGCAATTCATGTGTATTAGTTAGTTGGCAGTTGTTAGTTGGCAGTTGGCAGTTGGCAGTTGGCAGTTGGCAGTTGGCAGTTGTTGGTTGTTAGTTGTTGGTTGTTATTGCAATGATTAATAACCAATAACCAATAACCAATAACCAATAACTAATGTAGTCGCAAAGTCTGGTTAGCAGTGCCTAATTGCTGAAGTGGCATGGAGACTGGCAACTGACTTTGAGGTGCGGGCAGCATTTCGCCTCGGAAGTCGAGGATGGTGACAAGCAGCAGGTAGGCAACTGCTAAAATTATAGAAATCACTCCAGTGATAATAGCAACAAGTTTTGAACGATCCATATTCAGCAAATTTTAACTACAGCTAATATTAGTTTAACATTAAAAATAGCAATTATTACTTAACTTATGCAATAGAATATAATCAGGTGCTAGTTATTTCTCTGACAAAAATGGAACCTCTTGTAGATGCGCCAAATCCCATAGAGATGCCCAGAGCTACCCCAGTGGTGGAAACATTTAATCTGGGGAAGTTCTACCGTACCGGCTTCTGGATGAATGAAAAAATTGAATCGCTCAAAAATTGCACTCTGACTGTCTCTGAGGGGGAAACTTTTGGGTTATTAGGGCAAAATGGAGCGGGGAAAACTACGCTGCTGAAAACTTTGCTGGGTATAGTGCGCCCCACTTCTGGCAGGGCGCTGCTGTTGGGGAGGCCTTTGGGCGATCGCACGGTGAAGCAGCGAGTCGGCTATTTGCCAGAAAATCCCTATTTTTACGATTATCTCACGGGCTGGGAATTCTTGCAGTTTGCGGCGGGGTTATTTCAAATTCCCCCCTCGATTCAGCGACAGCGAATTCCGAATTTGCTAGACTTAGTTGGGCTATCTCAATCGGCGGCAATTAAAAAACAGTTGCGCCAGTATTCTAAGGGAATGCTGCAACGGATCGGCATGGCTCAAGCTTTGATTAACAATCCCGATGTGGTATTTTTAGATGAGCCGATGTCGGGTTTAGATCCGATGGGGCGCTATCAGATGCGGGAGATAATTTTATCGCTGAAAAATCAAGGAAAAACGATTTTTTTTAATTCGCATATATTGTCTGATGTGGAGAAGATTTGCGATCGAGTGGCAATTTTGGCGAAGGGTGAGTTAATTTGCATTGGTGCGATCGACGAACTCTTGGGTAATACTGAAACTTACCGAGTTGAAGGTAGGGGCGGGCACTTCAATATCCTGAAAAAATGGATACCGGATATGGAAGTTGATGATGATTTGTGGTACGGTCATTTGCAGGGCGCTCCGAAGGATTTTCTTTCTACTCTGAGTGCTACGGGAGGGCAGCTAATTGGGATGAATTTGGCTAAGCCTAGTTTGGAAGAGTTTTTTATGCAGCAACTGCAAGAAAGAGGGATTTATTCTAGTGGTTGAAGTATCTTAAAAGAGGTAGATTGGGATTGATGGTGGCGCGGGGGCGGGTTTACGAGATTGTGGGTTTTGGGCAATTATTATCGGTGAACCCGCCCCTACAGAGTTATTGAAAATGGTGCAATATATCAGTTTAATCTCACATTATGCACCCTTGTCATGGCTCCTGTAGGGGCGGGTTCACCAACAGATTTAACGGTGCAGACAGGTTAAATAAACCCGCCCTCCCGGTTTTTATAGTTATTTTGAAAGAGGTAGATTGGGATTGATGGTGGCGCGGGGGCGGGTTTATAAGATTGTGGTTTTTTGGCAATTATTGTCGGTGAACCCGCCCCTACAAAGTTATTAAGAATAGTGCAATATATCAGTTTAATCTTACATTCGGCACCATTTTCATGGCTCCTGTAGGGGCGGGTTCACCAACAGATTTAACGGTGCAGACAGGTTAAATAAACCCGCCCTCCCGGTTTTTATAGTGGCGCGGGGGCGGGTTTATAAGATTGTGGGTTTTTGGCAATTATTGTCGGTGAACCAGCCCCTACAAAGTTATTGAAAATGGTGCAATATATCAGTTGAATCTTACATTCTGCACCATTTTCATACATCCTGTAGGGGCGGGTTCACCAACAGATTTAACGGTGCAGACAGGTTAAATAAA
>NZ_JAUBPT010000044.1:0-51124 GCF_036700905.1 Microcoleus sp. S13_C3
AATATCTGCCAATAATTGACAATCTCAAAAACCCGCCCGGCCGGGATATTATGGTCAATCGATCGGACATGATATAACAAGTCGATGTAGCGAACACTTGAGAGAGCATCGTCGATGCACATTTATATTCTTAAGCAGTATTAATAGTCCTTAAATCATTCAAGAGGCTTTTTAATTAATGTTAATTTTTTTAGACATTGATGGTGTACTTATTCCTGACAGAAGACATGAAACATCGAGCTTGCCAACAGATATAATGAAATTCAATTCAGCTTGCCTTAATCACTTTGAGAATGTCCTTCGTTCCTATCCTAATGCGCGAGTAGTAATTTCATTTTCCTGGCGGTAAATATTCCCCTTCGAGGTAATCCCGCCATTGTTTTCACCAGATATCGCTATCCGTATTATCGGATTCACCCCTTTTCTCAACCCCAAAAATATTCATCAAAACAAATATTTACGACACCAGGAAGTTCTTGAGTATCTTCGACAAAATCAAGCAGAAAACTCACCTTGGGTAGCCATTGACGATATTCCAGAACACTACCAGCCAGATGCGCCAGTTGTGGCTATTGATGATTACAATGGTTTTGACCAGAACTCAGCAAAGATACTTTCAGAATATCTAACTTGATTTCAAAGGTTAGAAAAGAAGTATTGTAAAACTTCATGGACTTTATAAGCAATTATAAACAATAATGGTATTATATGGTTGTGAGTGTTGAACAAGGAATACGCATAGCCCAAAGAACGGAAGTCTCAAATGCAACTAACAGAGAGGCACATCATTAAATCAACGTCACACCGTTTCGCCCAAATAGACGAACTAGCTTTCAAGTCCAAAAACCTCTACAATGCCGCCAATTACGTCATTCGTCAGAGCTTTATTTATGGATGGGGTTATGTCAGTTATAACGAAATGAACCGATTGATGAAGTCTCAGGAAGCCTACAAGGCTTTGCCTGCCAAAGTAAGCCAGCAAATCTTAATGGTGTTAGACAAGAGTTGGAAATCGTTTTTTAAAGCAGTTAAAGCTTACAAGGCTGATTCGTCAAAATTCACGGGTCGCCCGAAATTGCCAAAGTACAAAGACAAAACCAAAGGGCGAAACCTTCTCGTCTACACGATTCAAGCGATTAGTAGTAAACAGTTGAAGAAAGGAATCATTAAACTTTCGGGTACTGAACTTTTAATCAAAACCAAAGTCGCTCCCGATAAGATTTGCCAAGTTAGGCTGGTTCCGAAATGTGATTCCTATGTAATTGAGGTAATTTATGATGAACCGGAGTCCACCCTTGGTAACGCAAATTCTGTAGCTAGTATTGATTTAGGACTAGATAATTTAGTGGCGTTAACTTCAAATCAACCGGGATTTATCCCTTTGTTGATCAACGGGCGACCATTGAAATCGATTAACCAGTTCTACAACAAACGCTCTTCACGATTACAATCCCAGTTAAAAGGGAACCGCAAAACTTCACCCCGGATTCAGCGCTTAACTCGTTGTCGCAATCAAAAAGTTGATAATTACTTGCATCAGGCTAGTCGCCTGATTGTTGCCATTTTAAATACCAAACAAATGGGGACGCTAGTAATTGGCAAGAATGCACAGTGGAAAACTGAAATTAATCTAGGGAAGCAAACAAACCAAAACTTTGTTAGTATTCCTCACTCTCGATTAATTGGAATGTTGGAGTACAAAGCTCGGTTGGCGGGAATCAATGTAATTGTGCAGGAAGAATCCTACACATCGCGGGCCAACTTCGTGGGTTTAGACCCAATACCTGTCTACGGGAAAACAGAAAAAGAGCCGATGTTTACTGGTAAGCGTATTAAGCGAGGTTTGTACAAAACATCGACTGGTCAGTTAATTAATTCTGATATCAACGCTTCGTACAACATCCTCAGAAAAGCAATCCCAAATGCGTTCAGCAATGGGATAGAGAGCTGCGTAGTTCAGCCAAGGCGGGTTAATCCGCTTAAAGCAAAAGTGAAGGGGGAGGGGCTTAAAGCCTCCCATGTCTATAAATGACTATACTTTTGCCAGCTATCGGAATAGAGAGGGTAAATTTGACATGGAAATGAACGTTGGTGACTTTCTGCACCGACTCGATCTCAGGGGACAAGCACTTAAAGGCACCAACCTCGGCGGTGCGGAACTCCGGGGAGCCAACCTCCGAGGCACGGATCTCCGAGAAACCAACCTCAGCGGCGCTATGCTCAGGTATGCAGACCTGATGGAAGCCGACCTCAGCGGCGCTAATCTCAGCGGGGCGGATTTAGCTGAATCATTTCTTAATTTAGCTAACCTCACTAGAGCTGATTTGACTGGTGCTGTCCTCCGAGAAGCTAATCTGGTCGGAGCCGAATTAACCGGCGCCAACCTCAAACAAGCAAGTTTGATCAAGGCTAATTTAGTAGGAGCAAATCTCCACGAAGCCAACTTAACCAGAGCCAACCTTAGCGGGGCCGATTTGCGCGGTTCTCAGTTGAGCGGCGCCATTTTAGACAAGGCTGTATACAACAACCGGACTATCTTTCCCGAAGATATTGATCCGGGTGCAATGGGAGCATTTTTGCTAGCTCCCAATGCTTCGCTCCCTGGCTTAAATCTGGCTATGGTAGATTTGACCGAAGCGGATTTAAAAGGAGCCGATTTGCGGCGGACAAACTTATACAAAGCTATTTTATTTGGCGCCAAACTCGATCGGGCAAACTTAGCAGGAGCCAACCTCAGCGCAGCGGACTTGAGGGAAGCCAGTTTGAGCGGCACGATTTTGGAGAAAGCTGTTTACAGCAACAAGACTTTGTTTTCAGAAGGCATTGACCCCAGTCTGGGCGGAGCTTATTTAATTGCTCCCAATGTATCGCTGCAAGGGGTAAATTTAACCGGAGCCGACTTAAACGGGTCAGATTTAAGCGGAGCTAATTTGAGCGGTTCTAACTTAACTTCGGTCAATCTCAAAAATGTAGACCTCAGCAGAGCTAGCTTAAAAAAAGCTTACCTCAAAGGTGCAAACTTGGAGGGAACTGATTTAAGAGGAGCCGATTTAAGCGGCGCAATTTTACACCAAGTAAACTTGAGTTCTGCTGACCTCCGGGGTGTAGACTTAACAAGGGCTGACCTCAGCGGCGCTAATTTAAGGGATGCCGATTTGAGGGAGACAGATTTCACCGGAGCTACTTTGCTGTTCGCTAACTTGAGCGGGGCCGACTTGAGAGGTGTAGACTTGACAAAAGCTGACCTCAGTGGCGCTAAGTTAAACGAAGCCGATCTCCGAAAAGCAGATTTGATGAGAGTAAATTTGGAGGGAGCAGATTTAACTGAGGCCGATTTGAGCGATGCTCATTTATTCCGAGTTAATCTCAGAGGTGCTAACCTGAAAGGTACTAACCTCAAAGGCGCAAGTTTAAAAGGGGTATTTTTAACCGACGCTTATTTGAGCGAAACGGATTTGACCGATCTAGAGCTGAGTCCGAGTTTTTTTGAATTGCCGCTAGAATCGGAATGGTAATTAGTCATTTGGCAGTTGGCAGTTGGCAGTTGGCAGTTGACAGTTGACAGCGGCCAGTTGACATTTGACAGGAAAGCAGTCATTTATCTGAACAATCTAAAATCTAAAATCTATCTGAACAATCTAAAATCTAAAATCTAAAATCTAAAATGGATCGACCGTTAGGCTCTGTTATTCAAGGTTCCCTCAGCAAGGGATTAGAAGTGCGACTGCACGCCGATGTTTCGGTGGAAGATATGAGGGTGGGGAAATTTCTAGTAGTGCGGGGGGTGCGATCGCACTTTTTCTGTATGCTCACCGACGTGTCTCTCGGAACTTCTAGCGCCCGCATTTTATCGAATCCTCCCAATCCCGACGACGATTTTCTGCTCGCAGTGCTAGCCGGTAGCAGCACCTACGGTACGATCGAACTGTCGCCGATGTTGATGTTGACTGCTGAACGAGAAAAACAGCAGGCAATTTTCGACCCGAGGAAAAACGGCGGAGTTCGCGAGAATAAGTTGGCGTTAGGAAATTTGGCTTCTTTTGAGTCACAAAGCGGTGCGGATATTGAGTTGCTGCCCGTTAAAACTATTCCCAGCCACTTTTCGCAGGTGTTTGATGCCAAAGAAACTGATTTTCGGGCAGTTTTTGGCTGGGAAGATGACCCGTATCGCCGCAATTTTGCGATCGGCAAACCGATTGACATGGACGTTGCTGTGTGCTTGGATTTAGACCGCTTTGTGGAACGCAGCAACGGAGTTTTTGGCAAGTCGGGAACGGGAAAATCTTTTCTGACGCGCTTGCTATTGTCGGGAATTATTCGCAAGCAAGCTGCTGTTAATTTAATTTTTGATATGCACTCGGAGTACGGGTGGGAAGCTGTTTCGGAAGGGAAACAGTTCAGCACTGTTAAAGGTTTGCGACAGTTGTTTCCCGATAAAATTCAGATTTATACCCTCGATCCAGAATCGACAAAACGCCGGGGAGTCCGCGACGCTCAAGAATTATTTTTGAGTTTCGATGAAATAGAAGTGGAAGACATCGCGCTGGTACAACGCGAGTTAAATTTGTCGGAAGCTAGTATCGAAAATGCAATAATTTTGCGAAACGAATTGGGCAGCAGTTGGATCAATAAGTTGCTGGAAATGAGCAATGAAGATATTTCAATGTTTTGCGAAGAGAAGCGGGGAAATAAATCTTCGATTATGGCTTTGCAGCGAAAATTAGAGCGCTTAAACGATTTGAAATATATTCGTAAACGCTGTCCGAAAAATTATGTGAGTGAAGTTTTGCAGTGTTTGGATGGGGGGAAGAATGTAGTAATTGAGTTCGGTTCGCACTCGGATTTGCTGTCCTATATGTTAGCAGCAAACGTAATTACTCGCCGCATTCACGGCTCTTACGTGCGGAAAGCTGAGAAGTTTTTGCAGAGCAAAAATCCGTGCGATCGCCCGCAGCCCTTGGTGATTACCATAGAGGAAGCTCACCGCTTTCTCGATCCGGCGATCGTGCGATCGACTATTTTCGGTACGATCGCCAGAGAAATGCGAAAATACTTCGTCACCCTGCTGATTGTAGACCAGCGTCCCTCCGGCATCGACGGCGAAGTCATGTCGCAAGTCGGAACGCGGATCACAGCTTTGCTAAACGACGATAAAGACATCGATGCTATTTTTACCGGCGTTTCTGGAGGGCAGAGTTTGCGTTCAGTTTTGGCAAAACTCGACTCCAAACAGCAAGCATTAGTTTTGGGGCACGCCGTACCGATGCCCGTCGTCGTGCAAACTCGCGCCTATGACGAGCAATTCTACAGAGAAATTGGGGATATTGACTGGCAAGAAATGCCGGATGAACAAGTATTTGCCGAGGCAGAATCTGCTAAAATGGATTTAGGATTTTAGATGGACAACTGCTAGATTCATTACAGAACTTAGGCAAATGTTACTGTAAATTAGTCTTTGCGAACAATTGGCGATCGCTGGCAATGACAGAAATATCTGATTTTTGCCTCAGTTACAAACGAAAATATAAACGAAAAAGTGCGATCGAACGTCCAAAAAATTCGGCCCCAGCTTTGAGTCAGAAGCTTTTCCCCTTTCACCCCGTCACCCCTCATCCCTAAGTGCCCAAAATTTGCTTAAGCTTAAAGATGATGGAGATGATGGAGCCTAGGGGCACAATGAAAGTCAAACAGGGCAACAGCCAGCCTTTATACACCTTGTGGTTACTCGTAGCCGAATTTGATTAGCATATTTAAATAAAAATGTCAATAAATATTTTAAACAGTTACTCGCATCTAATACGGCGATCGAGTTCGGTTATCTCGCATCCCACCATCTAGGCAGCGAGAAAATTTCAAGCGATGATGGAAGAGAGAGCAAAACAAAGCCCTCGAATTGCATGAGTCTGTTTGCATGAGTATTGTGAAGTTGAGTTGCAGTTAAAACTAACAGGGAATTCAAAACCTTAAGGAAAAATGTAGAATCTTGACCTTAAGACAGAGGTTTTTACTCTTTACGATCCTCAAAATTGGGAATAATATTGAGAAAACTAAACTCTTGCTCCACTTCGCCTGGAACTAGCCGTTAAAGCTAGCTAGCTACCGAAAATAGACGGCGATTACTGGAAAATCCAGCACAAAAGTAATCCCAAACAAAAAGCTTCTACCGATCGTCACCGATAAACAAGAGGGGAAACATCCCCTTTGTCGCAGTCTTTATCCCACTTGCAAAAGTGGGACAGGGTATCACCAACTTTTTATCTGTTGTTACAAGGAGTGCAATACTCACCCATGTCCACCACAACCCCCAAAAACAAAACAGTGAAAGCCGATCGCATGGGCAGCCGGCCATACTCCTCAACGGATACGGTTCGTGCCTATCTGCACGAGATCGGTCGCGTACCCCTGCTAACCCGAGAAGAAGAAATTGTTTTCGGGAAGCAAGTGCAGCAAATGATGAAATTAATCGAAGCAAAACAAGCACTTGCTAAAGAATGGCAGCGGGATCTGACGGATCAAGAGTGGGCTGCCGAAATGGAGTTGACCGAACCTGAACTTAGCCGCATCTTACACATAGGGCGGCGGGCTAAGCAAAAGATGATTGAAGCGAATTTGCGGCTAGTAGTGGCGATCGCCAAAAAATACCAGAAACGCAATATGGAATTCTTGGATTTAATTCAAGAAGGTACTCTTGGTTTAGAACGAGGAGTCGAAAAATTTGACCCGATGCGGGGATACAAATTTTCTACCTATGCCTACTGGTGGATTCGGCAAGCAATTACCCGCGCGATCGCCCAACACGCCCGCACCATTCGATTGCCAATTCACATCACCGAAAAACTCAACAAAATCAAAAAAGTGCAGCGGGAACTCACGCAGCAGTTGGGCCGGTCTCCATCCCCAGGGGAAATTGCCACCGCCCTCGAACTGCACCCTTCCCAAATTCGGGAATACCTGCTGATGGCAAGACATCCAGTTTCTTTGGACTTGCGGGTAGGAGACAACCAAGATACCGAACTGCAAGAACTCTTAGAAGACGAAACGGCATCTCCAGACAACTACATTACCTCGGAATTGCTGCGGCAAGACCTCGATACTTTGATATCAGAACTTACCCCCCAGCAGCGAGATGTAATAATTCTGCGCTTCGGTTTGGAAGACGGCACCGAAATGTCTCTGGCGAAAGTCGGAGAACGGTTAAATCTCAGCCGGGAACGGGTGCGGCAGCTAGAACATCAAGCCCTCGCCCACCTGCGCCGCCGCCAATCTCAAGTCCGAGAATACTTGGCTAGTTAGTCACTAAAAAAGTTGAGATTTTTCCCAAAATCTCAACTTTTTTTTCGTGTTGGCGCTGCTGGGAAGGATACTTTTATACCAGTTCAAAAAAAGAATGCAACTGTAGGCCCGTGCTCCAAACCCTTATGGAATAGGTCACGCCAAATTATTCAATTCTTTAATCTAAAATCTCAAATCTAAAATGGTATTATTTGAGGGGTCGATCGCCAGATCGGGGCGGACGCAAAATTGGTCAAAACTAATCTTAGATTTATGTTCAGGCATGGGGCGGGCGATCGTTCCTTCAAGTTAATAGCCAAAATTAAGCCAAATACCCGGTTTCTCTACGATCTTTGTGAAAATGGTACAAGAGGCGCTTGGAACCAGCTATTTTAAATTTTGGGGTCTGGAGTGGTTTTGACTTATTTGATATTGACAGGAAGTTTAGAAGCGATCGCGATCGTGCTTGCTCTCTCGCCCGGTAACTTCAGCATCGCATTCCCCGCACGCCGGGCACAGGACTCGGACATCAAATCCGACGTTTTTAGCTCGCAATCCCCGCCAAATCCTGGGCCAGATACAGCTAGCACAGGTTTAGCAGATGGCATTTACCTCTACGGCCAGTCGAGCCAGCCAGAGGAAATTAAACAAGAATATTTTGTATTTGAAATGCGGCAGAGTAAAGTAGTCGGCGCTTTTTACCTGCCTCGGTCTGCTTTTTACTGTTTTTACGGCACGGGCGAGCTAAATCAGTTAAATTTAACAGTAGTGGACACTTACGACGGCAGTCGCTCTCCCTACTCGGTAAACCTGCAACAGTATTACCCCATTTCTACCATCAGCGAGAACGATCGGCGCATCTTGGGTATTTGCAAAGAATCTCACAAAGAGCAAGTGTGGGAAAAGTAGGAAACACGCGCTGCGCCACCAGTCAATCGATTTTAGATTTTAGATTTTAGATTTTAGAATTGAAGAAAGCAACCCCACTGATACATCGGACGCCCCCGGGCCAAATTGCTTTCGGTCAGGGTTCAGGAAACAGTAGTAAAATTGCTCCTGAGTTTGAGAATTTCGGACGGACACCACACACATGGCACAATGAAACTGCGTCGAAAAACACTATCGATCATTGGCATTACCATCGCTGGATTGACTGGCATTCTGTATGTCGCCTCCTCAAGCATCCTCTTGGGCAGCCTGATCAAAGCAGAGGAACAAGAAGCCACACAGGTTGTCAAGGGAGTGCTCAATGTGTTCGGGCAAACCGCAGATGACTTTAACTCGCGCTTTGCCGACTGGTCGTCCTGGGACGACACCTACACTTTTATCCAAAACCGCAACTCAAAATTCATTGCCTCCAATTTAATTCCAGAAGGGCTGGCTAATATAAGAGTTAATATAGCCATTTTTGTCAATACTTCTGGCAAAATAGTTTACAGTACGGGTTTAGACAGCCAAAAGCTGAAACTAACGCCTGTTCCAGAAGCATTAAAACGGCGCATTTCTCTCAGCGACCCGCTGTTGCACCACCCCAACGCCAAAAGCAGCCTCGCTGGTATCATGCTGCTACCGTCAGGGCCAATACTGATTACTTCCCGGCCTATTCTCACCACTAAAAGCACTGGCCCAATCCGAGGTACGCTGATATTCGGGCGCAATTTGGATGCTACGGGCATTGCAAAGGTCTCTAAAATTACTCGCTTGCCGCTAATCGTACACAGCGTGAATGAGGCTAGGTTGCCTGCAGACTTCCAGAAAGCGCGGGAGAAACTGTCGGAAAAAAAACCGATTTTGGTGCGTCCTTTAAGCGAAGAGTCGATCGCGGGTTACGCTTTGATCAGGGATATTTACAACCAACCTGCGCTGCTATTGCGGGTGGATATCCCCAGAGAAATATACCGGCAAGGTCAGATTAGTTTGCTGTACCTGCTGGGGTGTGTAGCGTTAGTAGGAGTTGGGTTAGTCGGCTGCACTCTACTACTGCTAGAGCGTCTTGTACTGTCTCGGTTGAGCAGTTTGGCGAAAGCAGTGAAGCGCGTCAGTAGCAGCCAAGACCTCTCGGTGCGACTACCGGTGACGGGCGAAGACGAGTTGTCCGACCTTGCCCATACTATCAACGGAATGTTGAGTGCGATCGCCCAAGCCGACAGCGAACAACTTGAGGAAAAAGCCCGCTACAGAGCCGTCGTGGAGCAAGCTACAGATTGCATTTTCCTGTGGGACGCTCAAACCAAACGCCTTTTGGAAGCCAATACAGCGTTTAGAGACTTGCTCGATTACAGTCTTGATGTGATTTCCCAACTGACTATTTACGATATCATCGCTTACTCTAAAGACCTAATTGACAACAATATCGACTTGCTGCTGACGGACAAACAATTCAGAATTGGCGAAGTTCTCTACCGCCGCCGAGACGGTTCCTGCGTGGATGTAGAAGTGAGCGGGAGCGTGATTTCCTACGGCGGCCGCGAGATTATTTGCACGGTTGTCCGCGACATTACCGAGCGCAAGCAAGCGGAAGCCGAACTGCGAGCCTCGGAAGAACGCTACAGACTTTTGTTTAAAAATAACCCCCATCCGATGTGGGTTTACGATTTAGAAACTCTGGAATTTATAGCCGTCAATCAGGCTGCTGTCAAACATTACGGCTACACTCGCGAAGAATTTCTCAAGATGACCGTTGCGGACATTCGTCCCCCCCAAGAGATGCCGAGATTGATAGAAAATATCTCCCCAGTAGATGTCGGTATTGAGTTGGCAGATGTGTGCCAGCACCAGAAAAAAGACGGAACAATTACTGATGTAGAAATTACTTCTTATGCTCTGGTATTTGATAGCAGAAATGCTGAATTAGTGCTGGCTCACGACGTAACCGACCGCTTGCAAGCCGAGGCAGAACTTTACAAGGCAAAGGAAGCTGCAGAAGCAGCTAATTTGGCTAAAAGCCAGTTTTTGGCTAACATGAGCCACGAACTGCGAACTCCTCTGAATGCGATTATCGGTTACAGCGAGATCCTGCAAGAAGAGGCTTTAGATTTGGGCGCGGAAAATTTTGTGTTGGATTTGGAGAGAATTCACAATTCAGGCCAGCTTTTACTTTCCTTAATTAATGATATTCTGGACTTGTCGAAGATTGAAGCCGGTCACGCGGAACTTGAATTAGAAACTTTTGACGTGTCGGAGGCAGTTCAAGATGTAGCCAGAACTGTTGAGCCGCTATTTTTGCGGAACACTAATCGCCTGAATGTGGAGTGCCCTAATAATATTGGCGAATTGTATTCCGATCAAATTAAGTTTACTCAAATTTTGTTTAATTTGCTCAGTAATGCAGCTAAGTTTACTCATAAAGGGACAATTACACTCAGCGTTGAAAGAATTAAAAATGACGAGAATCGTTGGAATTCGGGACAGTTAATTATTAAGTGTACTGATACGGGGATTGGGATTACTCCTGAACAGCTACAAAAGTTATTTCAACCTTTTACGCAAGCTGATGCTTCGACTACCCGCAAGTACGGAGGTACGGGTTTGGGTTTGTCAATAGCGCAGAAATACTCTCAGATGCTGGGGGGACAAATTACTGTGAGTAGCGAGTTCGGCAAGGGGTCAACTTTTACTCTGATGTTGCCAGCATAGCTCGATTTTAGATTTTAGATTTTAGATTTTAGATTTGGTAAAAAGTCCTGACTATAAACAACATAAATACGGTTTGTAGTCAGGGCTTCATATCCTGTCCGATCGAGTGACCGCGATTAAAAGGGCGGGTTTTTGAGATTGTCAATTATTGGCAGATATTTTTCGTGAGGGAAGCCCCTACCTGATTAGGGGTAATCGACCGGACATAATATCAGTCCACTCCCAATCAGCTTTTAGCTAATTAGGACTAAACTTTTGAAGACCAACAACATTAATACTCAATACCTGCTTGAGCTTTAATCCCTTGTTCTCGGAATGGATGCTTAACTAAAGTCATTTCTGTAACCAAGTCTGCCCGTTCGATTAGTGCTGGCGGGGCGCCTCTGCCGGTTAAAATAATGTGGGTTTCTTCGGGTTTTTGGTCTAACCCGGAAAGCACTTGCTCGACTTGCAAATAACCTAGTTTTAATGCTATATTGACTTCATCTAGAAGAACTAATTTAAATTCGGGATTGCAGATAAAAGTTAGGGATTTTTCCCAGGCTTTTTGAGCTGTTTCGATATCTCGATCGCGGTCTTGCGTGTCCCAAGTAAAGCCTTCTCCCATTGCGTGGAATTCTAGCTGTTTTTCCCATAGTTGAAAAACGGCTTTTTCTGCGGGTTCCCAAGCTCCTTTGATAAATTGTACTATGGCGACGCGGTATCCGTGACCGAGCGATCGCACAACCATTCCCAAGGCAGCCGTGGTTTTGCCTTTACCGTTACCCGTATTGACTATAATTAAACCTTTTTCTTTTGAGGAGTTAGCGATTCGCTGTGATTGCACTTCTTGGCGGCGCTGCATTTTCTGTTTGTGTTGTTGGGCTGTTAAGCCAGTGGTTGCAGTAGTTTCTGTATTGGTTTCCATTAATTTTTTTTAACCGCAGATGAACGCAAATAAACGCTGATAGATGCAGGATCTCTAGTTATTGCCACAGTGTTTTCAAGTTTAGCACGAAACCGGGTAAAACATCTTCTCCTGAAAGTTCTGTTGGACATTCCAAAACTTCTATTTCTTGTCCTTGGCGATAGATTTCGACTCTCCGGGTTTTGCGGTTGATTAACCAGCCTAATTTTACTTGGTTATTCATGTATTCTTGCATTTTGTCTTGAGTATCTTTGAGGCTGTCTGTCGGCGACATTAACTCTAAGACGAAATCCGGGGCAATGGGAGGAAATTTTTGTTTTTGTTCGGGGGTGAGTGCATCCCATCTTGATTTTTCAATCCAAGAGACATCGGGAGAACGGTTGGCACCGCTTGGCAGTTTGAAGCAAGTTGAAGAATCGAAACAAATTCCCAGTTTAGTTTGTCGGTTCCAAATCACAAAATCCGCATTAATTTCTGAATTGTAATTTCCGGTTTCTCCTCCTGTGGGTGGCATGACGATTATTTCTCCTTTGGCGTTGCGTTCAAATTTGACATCGGGGTTTTCGCGGCACAGTTGATAAAATTGGTCGTCGGTTATTTTGGCGATCGAGTTGAAGTTGATGGTAACTGCTATCATGGTATTTTAGAGGCTGCATTTAGAGTATTTTAATTGCACATGAATGCCGATCGATGTAGGTAGTCTGTTCGCCCCGAAAATATTGTTGTCAAAGCCGATTTTGCCTTACGCCCAGACTAGCTGCAAGTTTAGCACGAAACCGGGCAAAACATCTTCTCCTGAAAGTTCTGTTGGACATTCCAAAACTTCTATTTCTTGTCCTTGGCGATAGATTTCGACTCTCCGGGTTTTGCGGTTGATTAACCAGCCTAATTTTACTTGGTTATTCATGTATTCTTGCATTTTGTCTTGAGTATCTTTGATGCTGTCTGTCGGCGACATTAACTCTAAGACAAAATCCGGGGCAATGGGAGGAAATTTTTGTTTTTGTTCGGGAGTGAGTGCATCCCATCTTGATTTTTCAATCCAAGAGACATCGGGAGAACGGTTGGCACCGCTTGGCAGTTTGAAGCAAGTTGAAGAATCGAAACAAATTCCCAGTTTAGTTTGTCGGTTCCAAATCACAAAATCCGCATTAATTTCTGAATTGTAATTTCCGGTTTCTCCTCCTGTGGGTGGCATAACGATTATTTCTCCTTCGGCGTTGCGTTCAAATTTGACATCGGGGTTTTCGCGGCACAGTTGATAAAATTGGTCGTCGGTTATTTTGGCGATCGAGTTGAAGTTGATGGTAACTGCTATCATGGTATTTTATCAGGATGCGTTGGGACTTTTAAGCCAGATTATGTATATGAAGGCGGCTCAATGCCGAGCGATGCAGATGCTGTAAATATTATTAAGGGTTAAGAGGATTTAATGGATATCTTTTTATGCACCTTGGCTCATTATATCACATCCTTATAACTAGCTATTAATAGTTTTAT
The DNA here is from genome assembly GCF_036700905.1 of Microcoleus sp. S13_C3. Lineage (NCBI taxonomy): Bacteria > Bacillati > Cyanobacteriota > Cyanophyceae > Oscillatoriales > Microcoleaceae > Microcoleus > Microcoleus sp. S13_C3. Next base: position 13,316 of record NZ_JAUBPT010000044.1, read on the forward strand.
CAAATGCTTTTTGGAGTAAACCCTTACAGACATACCAATAATAAAATGCAATGTTGATTTCGCTAAGCAATTTAGGTATTCCTTCTAGTAAACTGGAGAAAATTTTGTTGTTTATATGCAGGGAATCCACGCCGATCGCAAAAAACAACAAGCCTACCCCTGCTAACAATATTTGGTAGGGAGTTAACTGTAGTTCTCGCCGAAAAAACCATCCGTAGGAGGACAAAACAACGGCGTATAAAAGACTTACTCCTAGCTTAGGAATTCCCCCTGCTACCATATATATATGAATTCTGTAAATCTCATTTAGTAAAAATCCACCTGTTAACAAAGCCGAAAACAGAATAAATCGATTTTCTGAACTGCGCGGTTGAATACTTCGAGCTAATTTATAGGTGAAAGTACAAACAATTACGGGTACAGAACATAAAATTTGGAAACTCCGAGTTAACAAAGCGACATTGGGATGGGGATAAGAATAAGGCGGCAAGAATAAATCGCTGACTTTTAACCCGGAAAATTGAGTGAAAAATATCAGTATCGCCACCACAAATAAGGATAAACAATTGAGTCTAACAACCAAACGAGAAATAGTCATAAGCAATTAACACCAGAAATTAGGTTTACTGCCAAAAGCCAAAAAAATTATATCACCAATATCTCTGGATATTTTGCTAAACTTAATCATGAGTGTTATCAAAACAAGGAGACAGTCATGCTGTCAGTGAAAGAAGCAGAATCGATCGTTCTAAATTTGGCGCAACCCCTCGACAGTCAGCGGGATGTAGAAACTGTAGACTTACTGGCAGCATCGGGGCGCATTTTGGCTGCAGCAGTCACTGGTTCCCTGGATTTTCCTTATTGGGATAATTCAGCAATGGATGGGTACGCGGTGCGGTTTGCGGATGTGGAAAACTGTAGCCCCGAAAAACCAGCGGTACTCGAAGTAGTTGAGGAGATTCCAGCCGGATATCAGCCTCAAAGTACAGTGCAATCGGGGCAAGCGGCGCGAATTTTTACGGGTGGGGTGATGCCTGCCGGTGCTGATACGGTGGTAATGCAGGAAGAAACAAGGCGTGAGGGCGATCGTATTTTTATCTTAGTTTCTCCTGAAAAACCGCAAGCATTTGTCAGACACAAAGGCGCTTTTTATCAAGCAGGAACAACTTTGCTAACTCCCGGTACAGTTATCAACGCCCCAGAAATGGCGGTGTTAGCAACTGCCCAGTGCATTCAAGTTCCCGTTTATCGGCGGCTGCGGGTGGCAATTTTTTCTACTGGTGACGAATTGGTATCGCCTGACGAACCTTTGGCACCGGGGAAACTGGTAGACTCGAATCAGTATGCTTTGACAGTTTTGTTGGCGCAGATGGGATTTGAACCGATTCGATTGGGCATTGTTCCTGATAATGAAGATGCCTTAAACAAGGCGATATCGGGGGCTGTGGCGACGGCGGATGTGGTGCTTTCTACGGGCGGCGTCTCGGTAGGAGACTACGATTATATTGAGAAAATATTGGGGGATTTGGGAGGAAAAGTTCACATTAGTTCTGTGGCGATTAAGCCGGGGAAACCTTTAACGGTTGCTGCGTTTAAACGAGGTGAAAAAAATTCGGATTGTCTCTATTTTGGTTTGCCGGGAAATCCGGTTTCGGCTTTAGTCTGCTGTTGGCGGTTTGTTGTGCCTGCTTTGAGAAAGATGTCTGGGCTTGGCCCGGATGCTTGGGGGCCGGAGTTTCTCAAAGCTAGGTGTAATGCTGAATTGCGATCGCACGGTCAGCGCGAAACTTATGTTTGGGGTAAACTACATTTAGTTGCCGGAGTCTGGGAATTTGAACCTGCTAGTGGCAGCCAAAATTCAGCGAATTTAATTAACCTCGCCAATACGAGTGGTTTAGCAGTTTTGCCACCAGGGGACACCTGGATTGTACCGGGCGAATTAGTGGAAGTTTTAAAAGTTAGTCAGTAGTCAGTAGTTAGTGGTTATTGGTTATTGGTTATTGGTTCGGTATAAGTTCATGTAAAATATTAACAACTAAGTAATCTTCCTTCTTCCGACTTCCATCGGACTGACATCCGTTACATCCGTTACACAATCCGTTGCCGAACTTCCTTCTTCCTGACATCCGTTACATCCGTTACACAATCCGTTGCCGAACTTTCTTCGTATTATGAGAATTTTAATTGTTGAAGATGACCCGATGATGCAACTGGGATTAGAGCAAGTTTTAGCCGATTCCCCAGAAATAGAAATAGTAGGACAAGCCGAAGACGGCTATTTAGGCGTAGCAGCCGCACTGAAACTCAAACCTGATATTATTGTAATGGATATCGGTTTGCCACGGCTGGACGGCATAGCAGCGACGCAGCAAATTAAAGCACAACTGCCCGAAGTTCGAGTAGTAATGTTAACTTCTCACACGGCAGAAACTGAAATTATTGCTGCCCTTTCTAGTGGTGCGGATGCTTATTGTATTAAAGGTGCTTCCGTAGACAGGCTGTTAGCAGCGATTGCAGCCGCAGCAGAGGGCGCTACATATCTTGACCCTCAAATTGCCCGGACTGTGATAGAACACCTGAAACCCCCGATACCTGCCTCTACAACTACTTTTGGTCAGTTGTCGCAGCGGGAATTGGAGGTGTTAAAATTAATGGTGGAAGGTAACAGCAATCCCGAAATTGCAGCGGCGCTTTACTTGAGCCCAAATACTATTAAAACTCACGTTCGCGGTATTATGAATAAGTTGGCAGTGGATGACCGCGTGCAAGCCGCAGTTGTAGCGCTGAGAACTGGATTGGTGTAAAGAAGTCAGTAGTCAGTAGTCAGTAGTCAGTAGTCAGTAGTCAGTAGTCATTAGTCATTAGTTATTTGTTATTTGTTGTTTGCTACCAAGGCTTTTCTGCTACCGATGCCCGATGCCCGATGCCCTGTTTGGCCGATGCCCTGTTTGGCCGATGCCCTGTTTGGCCGATGCCCGATGCCCGATGCCCCATGCCCCATGCCCGATGCCCCATGCCCCATGCCCCATGCCCCATTCCCAATTCCCAATTCCCAATTCCCAATTCCCAAAAAGTTTATGTCTGAATGGATAGAAATCGGTAAAATTGTAGCAGCTCAAGGTTTGGAGGGGGAAGTGCGAGTCTATCCCGATTCGGATTTCCCGGAAAGGTTTATCGAACCGGGGAAGCGGTGGATTTTGCGCCCTAACAAAAGTGAACCGGAACCGATCGAGTTTTTGGGCGGTCGCTACATTCCCGGCAAAGGGCTGTATGCTGTAGAGGTAGAGGGTGTGGAAGACCGCGATAGTGCTGAGGCGCTGCGGGGCTGTAAGTTGTTTGTTGAAAAGACCGATCGACCTTACCTCGAATCTGATGAGTTTTACGTCCAAGATTTGATCGGTATGGAAGTTTTTAACCAGTTAACCGGGGAAATCTTAGGCAAGGTAAGTGATATTATTCCCGCAGGTAACGACCTTTTAGAAGTAGAAACGAATCTAACTGCGCCGGAAACTGTCGCTGCAGAATTAGAAAAGCCAAAACAGCCTGAAACTCCCCAAGCAAATGCTGACCCCAGAAATACCCGCAAACCACGGAAAATTCGCGTTAAAGAGCCTAAATCCACAAAAATCTTGATTCCTTTTGTGGAAGAGATTGTGCCAGTTGTGGACTTAGAACAAGGCAGAATTGAAATTGTGCCTCCTCCTGGTTTATTGGAATAATATCATGTCCGGTCGAGCGATCGGATATGATATTAGTTATTAACAATTCCCAATTCCCAATTCCTAATGCCCACCATCACTGTTTCCTCTATTTGTAGACCGCACTATCAAGTAACTGATGGAAAGCGCGAAAATTGCAGTCGCCAAACCAATCAAGTCGGCTGCGGTTTTTTTTTCCAGGTCAAGAATGATGATTTTTCGAGATACTGCTATCAAAGAAGTTACAATAACTAGCTCTACTTGAATTACGTGCTTTTTCAGATAAGCTGTAATATTTTCCAAGATTTCCAGAGCAATTAAAACATTTAAAAATAACCCAAATATGACAAACAACGTGTCTTTTAACAAATTATCGTCGTGGTTTACCAATTCTTTTGCTAAAAAAATCAGCAAATCGCAAACGCTGAGGAGAATTACCCAAATCATCGCCAGTGATAAAATTTTCGATATTACTACTTCTACACTTTCTGTAAAATGCAGAAAATTTTCATCAGTGCTTGACTTGGAAATTTGCCTAAATATTTTTTTCAGCATAAAAGTGATTTAGTCTTCATTCTTAATGATTCTGTCATTGTTCGGTACAGTTTGCAAGCGCAAAACTTTGTGATTGCCTGGTTTTACGGCGGCAACCGATTGCTGGGAAAAGGCGGCTCTCTTTGCCCGTTATATTTCAATACGGTTCAGTTAAGCCCGATCCCCCGGCGCCTAGGGCGGGCACTCTTGGCATCGCCCCTACGAAGGGGAGTAGGGGGTGGGACAAGAACTTACTCAAAACCAACCCCTACTCCCCAACAATCAGGGGGAGTAGGGGGTATGCGAGGGGGATCTCGCCCGGAATAAACAGTTTTAACCCAAGCGTATTGCGTTATATTTTATAGTTTTTCGTGTCAGCGAGGAATCGATCGCACGCGAGCGAACTCCTGATTAATAATTTTTGCCATAAAAAAACCTCAAACTATTGTCTAGCAATATTTTGAGGCTTTTAAGGCGCGGTGCGACCACTGAACTAACTATCTATTCTCAACAGAGAATGATTGTTGGATCCCAGCTTGCTCCGACGCAATATAGAAGATAGCTAAAAATTTAGCTCGGGTGGTTTAGTAGCGACGAGAATTGCCACCGCGATCGTTGTTACCCCAGTTACCACCACCAGAATTACCACCACGTTCTTCACGGGGTTTTGCTTTGTTGACTTTGAGGTCGCGACCCATCCACTCAGCACCGTCAAGAGCCTCAATGGCTGCGGCTTCTTCGGCTTCTGTAGACATTTCTACAAAAGCGAAGCCCCGCATCCGACCTGTTTCCCGGTCAGCAGGCAACTGAACGCGCTTTACTGTACCGTACTCTCCAAAAGTTTGGTTGAGGTGCTCCTGCGTTACTTCGTAGGATAAATTGCCGACATAGATTGACATTGAACATTCTCCAGAATCAGAGTGTGTAGAGATTTAAATCCGGAGGAACGCCGATCGAACGAACTGCACTGCCGAAAATAAAGCCTTGTAAAACCATTATAGCACCTATAGGTGCAAACTGCAATTGTCTGACTCGATTAATTAAAAAGAAGGCAGAAGGCATTCGCCAGAAGACATTCTCCCGAAGGAAAAACCCCCATCAAGAAGGAAGAACTCAGAATACATAAATTTACATAAATTTAATTTTCCTTGTTTCCGAACTCTGGCGGGGAAACCCAGTTTTTAGGCTGCTTGACACTCCCCTGCCTGAAGGCGAGGGGATTCTTGGTTCTGCGACCTACCTTAAAACTATCTATCCTTGCGGCAGTGTTTAAACCAGGTATCCGTTCAAAAGAACCAAATATCGAGCTTAATTTAGATCGCCTCAGAGGGTTTGTCTCCCCAAGCTTTCGAGAATTGCTTCTCTTGTTTCTGTGTGCCCCACAGTACATTTTAGAAATAAAAAGTTTAGTCTCTGATTTTGGCTTACATTAGTTAGCCCAGCTATGTTTTTCGTGGTTTTCGCCACCCACTAACCATTATTGTTTTCCGACAAGTCGTTTGAGCGTGGTGTCTCATGTGTATCGGCGGTTATTCTACCTGTAGTATAGTTATTGTACTCTACAATGAACACAATGCAAGAAAGTTCAAGAAAACAATTAACAAAAGTTGATAATTAATTAAAGCCGTCGAGCTTATGACGGGGCTTTAGACCCAATTTCTTGGTAATGGCATAACGATGTTAGGTTTTAGATCTGGGATTGGGGATTTGAGATTTATGTGTAGGGTGCGTCCGGGTTCAAAATTGCTCGATCGAAAGAGGTTGTTACCCGAAAAACGGGTACAAGCCTCCGACTCCTGTCTTGGAGAGATCCAAATTTGAGACTCTTATTCAAAATCGCACATTTATCTGTGGAGTAAATCTCAAATCCTTCGACTCACGGCGATTGACTAAGCGCTTGTGGAACGTCTCGCCAAACATCAACCCGGTTCCTCCCCATGTCTAAAGCCCGCGGCTTCCCGCTGGTTCTGCGGTGATTTGTAACATCCCGTAGTTGGACGGCAGATCAAGAAGTGGCAGCTAGGGGGGATTTTGGCCAATTAAATTCCTCAACTTCTGCGGCAACTTCCGCTGCAGTTTCTGCCCCAACCAGCACCAACTGCACCGCACAAGCTTTTAACTCTGGCTGTTTTGAATCTGGACAGCTTGCAGCATGAGTCATGGCATTGGCTTCAGCCGCTTCGGCCCACAGAGAACCCCAGTGCATCGGTACAAATAGCGTACCTGGGGCGATCGCCTTTGTGACTTTTGCCGGAAACTGCGCCTTGCCGCGGCGCGATCGAACTTCCAGCAAATCCCCCTCCTTAATCTGCAATGTGGCAGCATCGCGGGGGTGAATTTCCAAAAACGGATCGGGGTGCAATTGATTAATTTTCTCTGTTCTACCCGTCCGCGTCATCGTGTGCCAGTGTCCGTAAAGTCTCCCTGTCGTCAACACAAACGGATAATTTGGATCGGGAGGTTCTGCCAGTCCCCGCGAGTGATAGGCCGAAAATCTCGCCCGCGCGTCAGGAGTGTGAAAACGCCTGTCAGTATACAGCCGTTTCGCTTCGTTCGCTGGATGCACAGGCTCGTTTTCCCGGCAAGGCCACTGCTGCGGCCCTTCTTGGCGGATGTATTCGTGGCTGAGGCCGGTCATATCGCAAGGCTGCCCCCGCGTCAACTGTGCGTACTCTGTAAAAACCTCCGCACTGTTCTCGAAAGCAAAGTGTTCAGCAAAACCCAACCGGCGGCCGACTTCAGCGAAAATGCTCCAGTCGTCGCGGGCTTCCCCGGAGGGAGTGTCGAAACCGGGACAAAAGGTAACGCGGCGTTCGGAATTCGTCATTACTCCGGTTTTTTCGCTCCACTGCGTTGCCGGCAGCAGGATGTGAGCGTAGGCCGAGGTTTCAGTGGGATAGTAAGCTTCTTGATAAATAGTAAAGGGCGATCGCAGCAAAGCGGCTTTAGTGCGTTCCAAATCCGGCATACTCACCACCGGATTGGTAGCTGCAATCCACAGCAACTCGACTTCGCCAGTTTCCAAACCGGTAATCATCTCCCAAGCTGTGCGGCCCGGATTCGGGGAAATGCTTCCCGGTGCGATTCCCCAAAACTCCTCGACTTGGGTTCTGTGTTCAGCATTTTTCACAAATCGGTAGCCTGGGAGCAAGTGAGACAGTCCTCCGGCTTCCCGCCCTCCCATCGCATTTGGCTGGCCGGTGAGGGAAAACGGGCCGCATCCCGGTTTGCCGATTTGACCGGTCATCAAGTGCAAATTAATCAGCGATCGCACCTTTGCCGTGCCTTCCGACGACTGGTTTATTCCCATCGACCACAGAGACAAAACGCGCTGCGACTGTTCCCAGTAGTTTGCCGCCGTTTCTAACTCGCTGACAGTAATGCCGCAGCGCGAGGCTACAAACTCCGGCGTGTAGCTGCTAATAACCTCAGCAAAAGCTGAAAAATTCGCCGTGCATTCTTCAATAAACTCAGAATCTATTGCTTGCCTGCGTAACAGCAAATATGCAATTCCGTTAAGCAAATCTATATCCGTACCCGGTTTAATTGCTAAGTGCAAATCCGCCGCTTCAGCAGTCGGAGTCCGTCTTGGATCTACCACAATCATCTTGACATGAGGATGCTTTTTGTGGTATTTAGCTAATCTATTGAATACGATCGGATGGCATTCTGCTGTATTGCTACCGATAATAAAAGCGCAATCTGTTAATTCTAAATCGTCGTAACAGCAAGGCGGCCCGTCCGAGCCAAAGCTTTGAACGTATCCAGAGACTGCTGAAGACATACACAAGCGAGAATTAGCATCAAAATTATTAGTACCCAGACAACCTTTCATTAGTTTCTGGGCAATATAATAATCTTCTGTTGCGAATTGACCCGAACCGTAAACGCACAAAGCATCGGCGCCGCTGGTGCTGCGAATTGTTTGGATGCGGTGAACAATTGCATCGATAGCTTCGTCCCAGCTAGCGCGGCGGAACGGTTGGTCGAGAGTATCTCGCATCATCGGATACAGTAGCCGATCGCTCCGAATCGACTCTGCTACGGTTGCTCCCTTAATACAAACCATGCCCTGACTCGATGGGTGATTGCGATCGCCCCGCACTTTCCAACTTTGTTTTTTGTCGGGAACAACTTCTAGACCGCAACCTACACCGCAGTATGGGCAAAGAGTTTTTATAGTTTCCATCTGGTGATTTTAGATGCTAATTTTTGAAAGCTAATGCGTAATTGGTAATTCGTTATTATAGTCGGAACTGAGGGCTCCTGCAAATAACCTGTGAATAATTACTTAGTTTCCGCATATATGCTTCTCAGAAATCGACAATACCCTGATTTAAAATTACTCGCTATCTTACTACAAATCGCCCTCGCTCTCGCTTGTAGCCAGCTTTGGGCTGCTACAAAATCTTCCTCAAACAGAGGAAATTCCAACCTAACTCTTGTCACCCCCAATGATGGGGGCTAGGATGATTTTTTGCAGAACTCAAACAGCGCATAGGTAATACTTTCGCCCTAGTTGTTGATAGCAATGTGAGATTTAGTGCGGAGTATTATGTCGCCTACTTCCCAGATTTTACTTCAAATACGCCACCGTTGGTGGGGCTAAAAGTTACTTGGAACTCAGCAGTTTTTTCCGCGCTTGCTGCGGCACCGGCAGGAGTTTGCAAAACCGGCAGAGGAGTTTCTTTGACGAAATCTTTAGCCGCTTTATTTGTGGGATCGAACTGTAGGATATCGCCGTTTTCTTTTACTTTGACCCGATAAGTCAAGCTTTCGGTAAATGTCGGAGTTGTTGTCCACTTTTGGTCGATTTGTGCATACAACTGCTTTCCGATCGCATCGAGTTTGGCTTTGTCAGAAATCTCTGATGTGGCACTGGTGGCTGCATTGGGCGCGCCTGCGTTGTTAGCGGCAGCGATGGGTGCAGGGCTAGCGGCAGCGATGGGTCCAGGGCTGGCACCAGCGATGGGTGCAGGACTTGCATTCGGTGCGATCGAACTTGCTGCGATTTGCGGGCTGGGGGGTGAACTCACAACCGCCGCCGCAGTCGTCGCCTGCGGTGCAGTTTCTTCTAGTTTCGCTTCCTTTAGCTGGCTGGAAATAGCAGACATATTGACGGCTGCTAAAGTAACCATTGCTACGAACCACGAGGCAGCCAGGATGCCGCGTTTGATCGGCGAAGCTTCTGGGGCAACGGCTGCGTGATGCACAAAGGGTGCAGGTGCGATCGGCCTGTTAGCAGTCTCCGCAACCGCAGACTTTTTCTTACTAGCAGGTAATGGCATCGGTAGCGCGACGGCTTCTGTCTCTGAGTCCGTTTCTTCACCTTCTTCGTGGTGGGCGTAGCGAGAAAACAGGAACTCCAAAGCAAAGTTACGCAGTTCGTAGTATTTCGGGTCTTCCATAATCCGCGCCCGGTTGCGGGGACGGCTGAACGGAATGTGCATATCTTCGCCGATGGAAGCTGCAGGCCCGTTGGTCATCATCACGATGCGATCGGCCAAAAACAAAGCCTCATCAATATCGTGAGTAATCATAATGACGGTAATTTTTTCCTTCCGCCAAATTTTCAGCAATTCTTCCTGCAACTCTTCGCGGGTAATCGGGTCTAGAGCTCCGAAAGGTTCGTCCAAAATCAACAGTTTGGGACGAGTTGCCAGAGCTCTGGCGATCGCCACCCGCTGTTTCATCCCCCCGGACAATTGGCCCGGTCTTTTGTTACAAGCTTCGGTCAGCCCCACTAATTCCAAGTGTTCCTTGACGATGGTATTGTGTTCGTCTGCGGACTTTTCCGGGTAAACATTTTCAACGCCGAGGTGAATATTTTCTGTAGCAGTCAGCCACGGTAGCAGCGAGTAGTTTTGAAATACCACCATGCGATCGGGGCCTGGTTCAGTAATCTGCGAACCTTCCAGGGCTACTTCTCCGTTTGTCGGCCCGTTGAATCCCGCAATCATATTCAGCAAAGTTGATTTGCCGCAGCCAGAGTGACCGATCAAACAAATAAATTCGCCTTCATTAATAGTCAGGTTTACACCGTCGAGAACGACGTAAGGGCCTTTAGGAGTTTCGTAGACTTTCGATACGTCTTTAATAGTAAGAAAGTCTTGCTTAGGCGTTTGAATTTGGGTTGTTTGGGGGGTTTTTAGAGTTTGCATATTTTCAGGAGGGGGATTTTGGGTTGGGGAATTAGACATGACAGCTTTCGATTGATAATTTGAAACTATGGAGTTAGGAAGGGGGAAATGTGGAGTCTTGTTTCCTGATTTCTTGCTCCTCATTCCCTCTTCCTATTTGCTGATTATGCTGGCAATTTGATGGAACACTGACTGCCTATTTGTTCAATTAATATTTCTTCAATGCGGACAGCGCGCTTGATTTTGACATTTTGAAGATAGTCGATCGGGTCGTCGAGATTAAAGACAGTGCCGTCAAATAGCTCGATCGTCCGGCGATCTCTGGCAATATCCGGCAAACCCAATTCGCGCACGGCTTGACCAAAAACATCGGGCCGCAAAACTCGATCGACCACTTCCACCCAGTTTTTCGGGAACGGGATCAGTCCCCAGCGAGCCATCTGCGCCATCACCCACACCATTTCTAGGCGGTCTGGAAAATTGGCTTTGTCAACATAGAACTGGTTGAAGTTGTAGAGCATTTCGGGTTCTGCCTCCGTACCGGAGTTGTACGGATCGATGAACCCTGGACGGATGTCTTTCGGATCTGCGCCGATGTATTGTTCTTGGCTAATCAATCCTAGGACTTCTTCGCGGTTGCGGCGGTCGTCGCAGTATTCGCAGGCTTCCAAAAGCGCTTTGACGAGGGCGAGGTGGGTTTGAGGATATTTCTGAGCCCAATCTTCGCTAACACCGAGAACTTTTTCGATGTGTCCGGGCAGAATATCTAGGGAACGGGCCATGACAAAACCCGTGCCGCTGTTGACTGCGTGGGAGTTCCAGGGGTCGCCTGAACAGTAACCGTCAATGTTGCCTGCTTTTAAATTCGCTACCATCTGCGGGGGCGGAATCACTGTCAAGCCCACGTCGATGTCGGGGTCGATGCCGCCGGCTGCCAGCCAGTAGCGGAACAGCAGATTGTGCATGGAGGCGGAGTGTACCATGCCCAAGGTGTGAACTTTATCGGGACTCTTGGCGATCGCAGCTTTGAAATCCTCTAATGTCCGAATGCCTTGTCTGTACAGGTCTTTGCTGAAAACAATCGAATTGCCGTTGCGGGACAGGGTGAGGGCGCTACAGACGGGTACAGGGGCTTCACCGTCGAGGCCCAACAGCATGGCGATCGGCATTCCTGCGACCATTTGCGCCGCGTCCAGCCGTCCTTCGGCGACTCCTTTGGCGATCGCTTTCCAGCTAGGTTCGCGGCTGAGACTAACTTCTTCCAAGCCGTGGGCTTGGAAGAATCCTTTTTCTTTGGCTACAACTAAGGGCGCGCAGTCGGTGAGGGGAATAAAGCCGATGTCGAGGTTGATTTTTTCCAGGCCGTTGCGGGCGATCACAGGCGGTTGTTGTTTGGCCCGGCGCTGTTTGACCCGCTTTTGCTGGTTGAGGAAGTAAACCATTTCGTTACGCAGCGCGTAGTAACTCGGATGGTTGACAACTTCCATGCGCTTGCGGGGGCGGGGAATGTTCACTTCGAGGATTTGCCCGATTTGGGCTTCCGGGCCGTTGGTGAGCATCACAATGCGATCGCTCAGTAATAAAGCCTCATCCACGTCGTGAGTTACCATGACGCTGGTGACTTTACTTTCTTCGCAAATTTTCATCAACTGTTCTTGCAAACCGCCCCGAGTTAAAGCATCAAGTGCTCCGAAGGGTTCGTCTAGCAGCAGCAATTTCGGGCGAATGGCCAGGGCGCGGGCGATCGCAACTCTTTGTTTCATCCCCCCAGAAATTTCGCTTGGGCGTTTGTCGGCGGCGTGTCCGAGTCCGACCAATTTAATGTGGTGTTCGATCACCAACTCGCGATCTTCTTGAGAGTTACCGCTGTAAATTTCATTGACTGCTAGGGCGATATTTTCGCGCACCGTCAGCCAAGGTAGCAGCGAGTAATTTTGAAACACCACCATTCTGTCCGGGCCTGGATCGCGGACTTCGCGTCCTTCTAAAGTAATCCCGCCCTGACTTGCTTTGTCGAGGCCGGCGATGATATTTAGCAGCGTAGATTTGCCGCAGCCAGAGTGCCCAATTAAGGTGATGAATTCTCCCTTTTTAATTTTCAGTTCGATATTTTTAAGAGCGATGTATTGCTCTCCATTGGGCAAGTTAAATACGCGGTCAACGTGGTCTACTTCAACAAATATTGACATGGCTATTTTAGGTTAGTTGGTAATTTCTAGATGCTAATTATTAATTGGAAATTGGCCAAACAGGGCATTGGGCATTGGGCATTGGCCAAACAGGGCATTGGCCAAACAGGGCATTGGGCATTGGGCATTGGGCATTGGGCATTGGGCATTGGGCATTGGGCATTAATTTACAACTAATTTCTAGCAGTTTGTAGTTGGCAACCATTCCCCATTCGCCATGCCCGATGCCCGATGCCCGATGCCCCATTCCCAAATCCTATTTCTGTTCTTCGGGAACCACTTTGGAGGCGATGAAACCAACGATTCTGTCTAAAATTAAACCGACTATTCCTACATAAAGCACTGCTAGAATCACTGCACTGAGTCGAGAACTGTTGTAAGCGTCCCAGATGAAGAAGCCGATGCCGACGCCGCCGACTAACATTTCCGCAGCTACGATCGCCAGCCAAGACAAACCGATGCCAATTCTCAAGCCAGTGAAGATGTAAGGAACTGAAGAAGGGAGCAGGATTTTCCAGAAGTATTTTTGGTTGGGTAGGCGCAATACGCGGGCGACGTTTCTGTAGTCTTGGGGTATTTGTTGAACGCCTACTGTGGTGTTAATTAAAATCGGCCAAATTGCTGTAATTAAAATTACGAAAAGTGCAGAAACTTCGTTAGCTTTCACCCCCATGCCTTCAAAGGGATTGAACTGTTGAAATACAGCCAGGGCGATCGGCAGCCAAGCCAGGGGCGGGATAGTTCTGAATACTTGAAACAGCGGGTCTAAAGCATCGAACATTAGGGAGTTGGTGCCAATCAGGATTCCTAAACTGATGCCGAGAACTGCTGCCAAAGTAAAGCCGATCGCCACCCGTTGCAAGCTCGCCAAAATTTGCCAGAACAAGCCTTTGTCTGTACCGCCGTTGTCGAAGAAAGGATTGATAATTAGATTCCAGCTTTCTTGGACAGCTTTGATTGGCCCCGGCAAGGTGGACTCTGGACTGTGGCAGAGGATTTGCCATATTATCAGTAGAACTGTAATCGCGACTAGCGGGCGGATGATTTTTCGGCGGTTTTTTTGAACCTGATCCAGAACGAAATTTACTGGATTTTTGCTTTTAGTAACAGCGAGGTTTGTTGCCATTTTTGTTTTTGCCGTATTGTGAATAATCGATTATTTGTAGATACTTTGAACAGAGTTCAGCCGGCTGGAACCGTCGAACGCACCCTCCGTTTCCCTCTGTCCAACACCATCACTTTTAGGGGTTTGTCAACTGTCAGCAGTCAACTGTCAACTGTCCACAAACTAATTATGCTTTTTTAATTGCCAGACCCTTCAGATATTCTTCGGGTTTTTCTGGGTCAAACTTCACGCCGTCAAAGAAGGTTTCGACACCGCGAGAAGTGGTAGCAGGAATTTGGGCGGCGGGAACGCCAAGTGCTGTCGCGGCTGCTTTCCAAATATCTTCGCGGTTAACTTTATCAACCGTTGCTTTGATGTCGGTAGTTGCCGGGATATAACCCCAGCGAATATTTTCAGTTAAGAACCAAGCATCGTGACTCTTGTAGGGATAAGAAGCATTATCAGCCCAGAATTTCATCGCCACTGGGCTGGCAGCTTCTATGCGACCTGTACCGTAGTCAATTTGACCTTTAGAGCGACCGATAATATCTGCTACTGGAACTTTTAACCACTTATCTTGAGAGATGATTTGGCACATCTCATCCTGATTTTCTGCCTTGTCGCACCACTGCTGGGCTTCCAGTACGGCCATTGTAATTGCTTTAGCAGCTTTGGGGTTTTTCTCAACCCAATCTGCTCTTAAAGCTAAAGCTTTTTCTGGGTGGTCTTTCCAAAGTTCTCCGGTTAGTAAGGCGGTGTATCCTACCTTTTGAGTAACTAGCTGAGCATTCCAAGGTTCGCCGACGCAAAAGGCTTCCATGCTGCCAGATTTCATGTTCGCTACCATTTGGGGCGGCGGTATGGGAATCACGGAAACATCTGTATCTGGATTGATGCCGCCGGCTGCTAGCCAGTAGCGCATCCACAAGTCGTGGGTGCCGCCGGGAAAAGTGATAGCAATTTTTTGATTGGCGAGGGCTTCTTTGAGAGGTTTGCTGTCAGTACCTACTTTTAAGTCTAGGTATTTTTTGCTGATCGAAATTGCCTGACCGTTAGTATTTAACCGCGCCACAAGGTTCATCGGCACTGGCTGATTGCCTTTGGTAATAGTGCCTAATGTCATGTGGTAAGGCATGGGGGATAAGATGTGGGCGCCGTCAATGCCGCCTTTGTCGGAACCGAGTTCTAAGTTGTCGCGAGTAACTGGCCAAGATGCTTGTTTGGTAACTTGTACGTCTTTCATGCCGTACTTGGCAAATAGCCCTTTTTCTTGGGCGATGATTAAGGGTGCTGCGTCGGTGAGGGCGATGAATCCGAGTTTGGCTGCGGTAACTTCTGGGGCGTCGGCGGGGTTGATGTTGACTGCTGGGGCGGCGCTGGGTGATGCGCCGCCGGCTGCGGGGGTTGCACCTCCGTTAGATGTGGTGGAACTGGAACTGCAACCGTGGGCTAGGAGGGTGCCGGCTGCTGTTGCTCCAGCGGTGATGATGAATTTTCTTCTAGAAAGGTTGCTCATTTGTCTTGAATTGTTGTTGTACTTTGAGATGGTGGAAATGTGAGATTTGATATCAATTCCGGTTGCACCGGAATGATTGTTGACTGTTGACTGTTAACTGTTGACTGTTAACTGTGAAATGACATGATTTTGTGTGTCCAGATCGCATCTCACATTGTCAGATTAGGCGTCGATCGTCACTTTGCCGATCGCCCGCGCGCTGCAAGCTAAAATGAACCCTGGTTGTAAGTCTGCGGCCGCGTCGGGTTGGCTGTCGTAGACTGTTTGGCCTTCTAGGAGTTTCTGCTGGCAAGTGCCACAGCTTCCCGACCGGCAATTGCTGTCAAGTTCGACTCCCGCCCGTTCGGCAACATCGAGAATGAACTCATCTTCGCTGCAAGCAATTTCTTTGCCCGATCGAGCGAAAATGACAGTAGATGTCTGAGGTTTGGCTGCCGGGACTGCCGTTTCGTCCCTGTCAACCGTCAGTTGCAGTTGCCGGTTCAGCAAAGCTACATCCCCTGTAGTCTGTTTGGGAACTGCCCCAAACTGCTCGACTAACAATTGATGCAGTAGCGGTTTGAGGTCTTCGCAAGGGATGCCTTTTTGGACGCAAGCACCCAAATGAGCGTCTTTGCCAACTGTGCCTCCCATGTAAATGTCTACACCTTCGAGGGTTTTGCCGTTCTTGCGAACTTTTGTTCCCATCAAACCAATGTCTGCTACCTGGGGTTGACCGCAGGAATTGGGGCAACCCGTCCAGTGAATTCTGACAGGTTTGGGTACTGAAAGTTCGGCTTCGAGTTCCTCAATCATTGCCACGGATCGGCTTTTGGTTTCGATGAGGGCGAAGTTGCAAAACTTGGCGCCGGTGCAGGAAACCAAGGCTCGCGTCAGCGGTGCGGGGTTGATCGAAAAACGCTGCAACAGCGGTTCTTTGACCAGGGATTCAATCCGCGAGTCGGGAACGTTGGGAATAATCACGTTTTCTTCGACAGTGAGCCTGAGTTCGCCGCTGCCGTAAACCTCGGCGATTCTGGCCAAATCGAATAAATCCGATGCCTGCAGCCGTCCGACGGGAACGTGCAGCCCTACATAGTTGAGCCCTGATTGTTTTTGGGGGTAGATGCCGATGTGGTCGCGTTTGTCCCAGGTGATTTCATCTTTGAGGGCGGCGGCGGGCAAAGTGCGACCTAATTCTTGTTCGACTTCGGCTCGGAATTGTTCGATTCCGAGTTCGTCAATCAGCCACATCAGTCGCGATTTTTGGCGGTTTGCTCTCGGCCCTCGATCGCGAAACACAGTTAAAATTGCTTTGCACAAATCTACAACGTCGCTGGGACTTGCCCATGCGTTGAGAGGAATTGCAGCTTCGCAGCGTTTGGCGGAGAAGAAACCGCCGACTAATACGTTAAAGCCGATGTTGCCGTCTTTGTAAGCGGGTACGAAGGCGATGTCGTTGATTTCTGCGTGGACTGAGTTGTCGCGGCAGCCTGCGATCGCAATATTAAACTTTCTCGGCAAATTTGAAAACGCGGGGTTGCCTTCGCCGCTGTTCGTAATCATGTCTTGGACTTGGTTCGCCAGTTCCCGCGTATCAATCAGTTCGTCGGCGTCGAGCCCTGCGACTGGGGAACCGGTGATGTTACGCACGTTGTCCATGCCCGACTGGATGCTGGTCATGCCCGCTTCTTTGAGGCGGCGGAAGATGTCGGGTACGTCTTCGATGCGAATTCCGCGCAATTGCAGGTTTTGTCTGGTGGTGATGTCGGCGCTGCCGTCGTCGCCGTAGCGTTGGACGATTTCTGCTAGCGTTCTGGTTTGATTGCTAGTAATGATGCCGTTGGGCAAGCGCAGCCGCATCATGAATTTGCCCGGAGTTACTGGCCTAAAGAAGATGCCGAGCCATTTGAGGCGGTGCTCGCGATCGATTTCGTCCATTGCTTCCCAGCCGATTGCGGCGAAGTGGTCGAGTTCGGCTGTTAATGCTAAGCCATCTTTTTCGGCTTTGAGTTTTTCAAACTTGTTCAGGCTCGCTTGGGCTTTGGGTTCTACTGTTTGGGTCATCGATTTACCCTCGCTGCTGGCTTGTGTGGGGAGGTATTGACTTGGAGCATAAAGTGTGTCTTTCCTGCTAACCTTAGTGAGTGTATGGATTTAAAACTGTATATTTAGTTACTAGATGGAATTTCTTTTAAGCATGGTTGATCGGCTGTACAGTTGAGCTTGACTGGGCGCTGGCTCGAACGTCGCCCAACTATTTATGGTTATAGTTGCTACCGAGGATTCGGTCGATCGCTCTGTTTCGATGCACCTTTGTTATGAGCTAATGTAAAGCCCCCGATTGTAAATATTCGTATCTATTTTTACAAAATATTGAGTTTTATGAATATTTCGCATACTGCCGATGCGTTTTATACATGGGAAATGGGTAAAGAGACCCCCAAAACCAAAAAATCTCTCTAAATCTTTAGATTTAGGAGGGGAGAGGGGGATATTGGAATATCTAAGATTAATTTTGTGACTGCGATCGCAGACTTAGAACGAGATCGTCACAACATTAGAGGGTCGCTGTCACACAGTTTGCCTCAAAACATCACATTGTGTGCTATGCCAGCGTCACTATTAATTTTCGGAGAACGAGAGATGATATAAGTATCGAATTCAGGGAACGTCTCATGTTTTTAGTTCAACTTATCCCCGGCGCTATTTCCGAAATGCTTGCCTCTGTTACGGATACGGGTTGTTTGACTTTAGCCGATCGCTACGGCTTGATGGCCGCTGTTTTGGACGACTCTCTCGACGATGAATGCAGACATTCGATCAACCGCCTGCTGCGTTCTGTGATCAAGGGAAGAGTCAAGATAGTCAACGAACTGTCGGCGATATATTAATAGCATTTAAAAATTTGATTGATTTATGCAGCGCATAAGAGTGCAGAAACCATCGGCCGAGTTAGAAGGAACCCACGATGCCTGCAGCGGATGTAGGGTAGGAAGTTGATTGGGTGTTCTAAAAACGTGCGATCGTTATTGCCGTATGATTTTTTTTGACTATAGCGCGTCGCGTGAGAACCCCGGTCTTTCCCGCAGGGTATGAAACGCAGTTGTAGCCTTTAGGCTACCAGTGTTTTATATTTTTTCTGTTATGGGATATATTTTCTAACAATTTTAGTTGAGGTATTGACTTCGTTAAATAGTCGTGTACAATCAATATATTACAAAAAAATGATGCCAATGTTTGGGTGTCAACAAATCCTACTAAAGCCTAATAAAGAACTCAAAGCGGTTCTACAATACATTTGCCAAGAATCGAACAAGCTGCACAATTGTGCAGTTTACTATGCTCGTCAAATATATTTTAAAGCTCGCACTTGTGTCCGTCCATTTGACATAATCAACGCATTAAAGCGCAATCCTCATTACGGGGCTTTATGCGCTCAAGCTGCTCAGCAGACTTGCGGTGCTGTTGGCGAATCGGTAAAATCTTTCAAAGGACTAATTAAATTATTTGGGGAGGGCAAACTCGAAAACAAGCCAAAGTTCCCGAGTTACCGCACTCCTGGTGGATTTCATTTAATCGCTTATCCGAAGCAAGCGCTTGGGAAAAAGTTGGTTGACGGTCAAGTTTTAATTCCTCTTGGTCAAAAGGTAACAACTTGGTTTGGACTGAAGAACTTTCAAGTTCCCATGCCTACCAACTTAAACTATGCCGATATCCGAGAAATTAGAATTCTCCCCAGAAATGGCTGCTTTTACGTTGAGTTTGTTTACAAAACAGCCAGCGTTCAAACTGTGACAGACAGTCAAAAAGCTTTAGGTATCGATCACGGTATTGGTAACTGGCTTACTTGTGTCAGCAACTCAGGGACAAGCTTTATTATTGACGGCAAGCATTTAAAGTCGGTTAATCAGTGGTATAACAAGCGGGTAGCAGCTTTGATGGAGGGCAAGCATAATGGTTTTTGGTCACATCAATTGGCGCGATTAACCGAAAAACGGAACCGTCGGATGCGTGATGCTGTGAACAAAGCAGCTCGTTTAGTCGTCAATCACTGTCTTAAAAACGGAATCGGCGTTATCGTTTTTGGATGGAACAAGGGGCAAAAAAATTCTGCCAGTATGGGCAAAAAAACAAATCAGCAGTTTGTTCAAATTCCTACGGCACGACTAAAAAACCGTATTGCTCAACTATGCGAACAATACGGCATTAAGTTTGTCGAAACTGAAGAAAGTTACACGTCTAAAGCATCATTTGTAGACCGTGATTTTCTACCTAAAATCGGTGAAAAACCCGACGGGTGGAAGGAAACGGGTAGACGAGTAAAACGCGGTTTGTACCGGACGAGTGCGAAAAACTGGTACATCAATGCTGACTGCAACGCCGCAGCAAACATTTTGAGGAAAGTAGAGACGATGTTAGGGCTTGACCTTGACGGAGTTTGTAGGGGTGAATTGACAGCGCCTTCAAGAATTACCTTTTGGTAGTTTCTTTAGAATCCCTGCTGCTTTAGCACAGGGAGTGTCAATTAATATGATGCAATTGCCAGACCAAATTTTTAGCAAAACTTTAAGAAATTCGGCCCGAAGGTATGATTTACTGAAAATTTAAAACAGTCGATCGATCAGACTGGACAATTTAACAATGATTCCCAGGGAGCATTTTATGAAATCCATTGCTAAAAACAGCATCCACTGGACTTACTCAGTAGCTATTTTCTGTGCCCTTTTCGCACTACAGCAACAAAAAGCTACAGCAGCAACGCTATCTCATGGCTGGAATTATGCGATCGATTCCTTCAACGACGGCGTGACAGGGCCCCAAATCGGCGGCGGCGATTTTGAATTTTACGGCATCGCCATCAAAGAAACATCAGATACAGCTTTCATCGCCATCAACTCTAATCTAAGTTTAGCAGGATATGCCGACCCACTAGCTCAAAGAGGCAACATCAACTACGGCGATTTATTCTTCAATTTTTCCGGTCAAAACTTCAATACAGCTAACGCAAACGGCAGCTTGTTTGGTATCCGCTTTGCCGAAGGCAATGACTCCGGCGTGGCGACAACAGGCGTTTACAAAGATGTTACAGCGAAAAACGTCACCCAAACTAACTCTGGCTTTAGCAATTTAACTCAATTCAATACGGTAGTTGCATCTCAAGGCGGAACCCCATCAATGGGCGATTTAGCAGCCACAGACCCCTATTTTCAACAAACAGGAAACTCGACTATTCTCAATTCAATAGCTACGGGTACACAAGTAGGAGAAATCAATTTTTTAACACCAGCAACTTTGAGCGTCCTCGGTCTTGATTTCGCTCAGTTTAATGCCGTAGGTTCTCAAACAATTGGATTCAGTTTCAATAAATCCTCAATGCCTTCGGGGAACTATATTGCTAACTTTTTTGCCGAGTGCGCTAACGATGCGATCGCTATTCAAGGATCGTTTGAGGCTGTACCCGAACCTTCTACTTGGTTGGGTACTTTACTGGGATTGAGCTTTTTAGGTATTGGGGCTGCAAAACGCAAAATTAAGCGCAATATTTCCTAAGTTAGGTAGGGTGTGCATTAAGTACCTTACGAATAGCTGTTATGCACACCTTACTAATAGCCGTAGTGCCTCACAAATTGCCAAAAGTAGAGTAGATTAGCGAGAGATAAAATGCGCCCAAACATTCCCATCTGGCCCAGCAACTTGATTGACATAACTGTAGGGATACATCAACTTTCTCCCTTCAGTATCGCTGTAACCAGTCAGTGCATCTCCCCAAGGATCTTGCACTATATAACCCTGAGAATTGTAGCCAATTACAGTCAGAATATGACCGGCCGCAGTAAAATCTCCTGCTAAAACTACTGGCCGTCGATTCAGCAATTCCGATCGCACCTGGGCCCACGTGCGAGTCGTACTAAAACTCGTCTTAAACCCGTAGGCCTGAATCAGCGCCGAAAGCACGTTGTGATCGGTTTGAGAACCCTGGCCGGCATAATCGAAACACCACTGTAACAACTCATCCTCCAACTGTCCGCCCCACTGAGAACGAATGCCGTAATAATAAAATACCATTGCGATCGAAGTTACGTTGCAAGTAGACCAATCAAAGCGCGGATTGTCTCGCTGCGAAAAATACGGCACGTTCAATTCCACATTGTTCGGAACCGGATCGAAAATTTTATCTCCCCGCTTGAACTGAACAAAACTAGGAAAAACATAACCTGTATTGCCCAAATTCGGCAGTTCTTCAGTCAGGGAAACTTTCAGGTGATCTCCTTCGGCACCGTAGCTGTTCACGCCGTAAACTCGACCTAAAGGCAGCGTAGTTTTCTCGGTACTGCTCAGGCTAGCAGCATCTACCGGCCGTTTTTTAAAGGCGGTTGCTTGCAATATTGTCATCGTCAAAGCACCGGGGTCAAAGGGAACTTCTTTGCCGTCTTTTTTAATTTTAACGTCCTGCCAATAAATAAATCCGATATTGCCGAAACCGGGAATTGATTCGGCGAGAGTTACTCGGAAATGCCCCAAAATGCAGGCATAACCAGTAATGGCATAGGTAGTGCCTAAAAGTAGGTCAGCAATTTGATCGGCAGGCAGTTTCGATGAATCTTCGGGTTTAGCTTTAATCTGAGTTGTTTGAGTTACCAACAGTTGAGCGCTGACGTTGCTATTGGGTACGTCAGCCAGGTTAAATTTTAGGATTTGAGTACCTTTGGCCAACTGAACGTCGGGTTCAGAAAAATAGCCAAAAGTGCCGATAGGTGAAATTGCCGAATCCACAACCACCTTGAGATGCCCGTCAATAAATCCGTATTTGCTAACCGCAAAAGTCTGGCCTGCTTTGACAAAAACTTTTTGCTGATTGTTGAGCCGGGAAGAATCAAGGGGAGCTACCTTAAACAAAGTGTCAGAAACTATCTTTAAGGTCAAACCTCGTCCGACAGTTAGCGGATCAGAAGTTACGGCAATGTAAATTATTTGGCTGCCAGTAACGTTGCCTTTGCTGTCAGTTGCCCGCAACCTGAGCCACCGAGCTCCCGCTATGCTAAATCCTTTAGACAAATTAACTTGCCAAGTGCTGGCCTCTTGGTTTAGCGTGACGCTTAGGGGCAATGTATCCTCAGCTATCACCTCAATTTTTGCTGTTTTTTCTCGGTCAAAAGTACCCCGAAGGACGATCGGCTGATTTACTAAAACTTCTGACGGCCCTTGATAACTTAAATTCACAGCGGGATTAAAAGATTTGCCACCGCGACTGAATTGCACAAAATCGGGATAAATGAAACCCGTATTGCCAAATTGTGGCAAATTCTCGGTCAGCGAGACTTTAATGTGGCTTTGTTCGATCGAGAATCCGGCAATTCCGTAAATCATTCCCGCCGGCAAGGTGATTTTTTCTTGGGGTGGCAGGCTAGCCGCATCTATCGGGCGCTTTTTAAACACAGTCGCTTTGATGATTGTCATCGTAACTGCATTTCTATCATACTCAATTCCCCTCCCGTCTCGCAAAATTTGGACGTGCTGCCAGTACAGAAATCCCGAAGTTCCTAAGTTAGGAACTGCCCGAGCAAAAGCGACTCGGAAATGGTTTTCCACGCAAGCATAGCCAAGAAGATTGAAAGTTTCTCCTGCGTTAAATTGTAATTTCTGAGTCGATCCTAAAGTTGCCGAATCTGCGGGGTTTAACTTTAACCATGTCTTTTTGATCGCCCACAGTAACTGCATTCCACGCGGCGGGGTCGGCAACTCGGCGCGATCGAATATGAGAATTTGTGCGCCTTTGGTTATAAATACGTGTTTTTCGTAGAAAAAGCCAGAGGTTCCCACCGGAGTAATTGGATTATTTAGTTGAACATTCAGATGTCCATCTTCTAACTCGTAGTCCCTAATTTGATAAATTTTACCTGCTGGTATTTCCGCTTTTTGCAGGTTGTTAAGATTGCTTGCGGGCAGTGTTCCGACTTTGAATGCGGTATCTCTGAGAGTAATTAACGTCAAAAATTGAGCGGGTGACCCAGAAGCAGGATTAACTTTGATGTTAATTGTTTGTTGACCGATAACTTGGCCCGTCTTATCAGTTGCCCTCACCAGCAATGTGCGAGTTCCTGCGCTAGGGAATCCTTTTTCTAAACTGATGTTCCAAATGCCTCTAGAGAGATTTCTCCCGACATTCAGGACATTTGAGCCTTCTGTTGCTGAAATCGCTGCCACTAGATTTGTGTCAAAAGTGCCAAGTAAGACAGCGGCCCTATTGACCTCAATTTCTCGCGGGCCTAAGTAACTCAAAATAATTTTGCTGCTTGTCATTATATATCCCCCTATCTACTTAATTATTTAGCTAAAGCAAGGATAACTTCTGATTTTATCAAACACAATGACTCGAACCAGGACAAAATCGCCCTTAGATTCAGCCTACGGCGGTTAATGCCTTTTCCAGCATAAGTTTTTAGTTATTGGCGGGAGTTGCGCCACAAATCTCACTTTAGGCGTACAATAACCACCTTAACCAAATATATGCCTGGTTGAGCGGATTTGTGGTGCAAGTTCTGAAGGAAGGAATTTAGTTCGAGTCGGTTGTTTCCCCCTGAACCGTTGACCCCTCACTGGCTGAGTCAATCGATTTTAGATTTTAGATTTTAGATTTTAGATTTTAGAATTGACCCCACGGATGAATCCGGGGGCTTGTATCCTGGATGCTTTCGGTCAGGACTTAGGATCGCGAATTAAATTACAATTTTAATTGTTATTGTGGGATGGGCGTCCCGCCCGTGCAAAAAGGACGGGCGGGACGCCCATCCCACTTTCAAGAGTGGAAGTTATTTAATTCTCATTCCTTACTAAAAAAACCCGGTTCCTACGAGAATATTGCCTATAGCAACGAGGCATCTAGTAAGAAACCGGGTTTTTAGCCGTTTGGTGCGTGCAGGAGTGTTAGTGCGATCGGCTACACTTCGACTAAACTATGGTGACAAGAATATCTTGAGCGTGAGAGTCAACTTTCAGATTTTCTCCTTCATAAACCTGAATAATTTTGCCGGTGCCGTCGATGACGAAAGTAACGCGCTTGGCATAATCGCCTTTCTCGACATCGTAAGCTTTGGTAATCGTGCCATCAACATCTGCTAATAGCTGGAAAGGCAAACCGTATTTCTCTGTGAACTTTTGGTGCGATTCCTCGTTGTCGCGGCTGACACCGAGAACTACTATATCTTTGCCCTTGTATTCTTCATGGGCTGCTTTGAAGCTTTGGGCTTGTCTGGTGCAGCCGGGGGTGTCATCTTTGGGGTAGAAATACAGGATTACGGTTTTACCGGCGAATTCGGACAGGGAGACGGTGTTGCCGTTGGTGTCTTTGGCGGTAAATTGAGGGGCAGCGCACCCAACTGGTAATGTCATAGTTTTGTTTTTCTTGGGATTTATAAATGTATTTTAATTGATTTTGGGCGGGTTTTAAATTCTGGGGGCATAATACCAAATCTGGGTTCAGAACGTTTTTATATGACATCTTGCAGGATTTGCAATAATCTCTTTAGGGGCGGGCTAGAAGCCCACCCCACAATAAAATTTCCTCTTGGTGGAACAGGCATCTTGCCTGTTCATGACATTTAATTAAACTTCAGTCGTTTGTTTTTGGGACTCTAACCAGCGATCGTAAGCTGGTCGATCGCCTGCGAATGAATCAAGGGTGACGGGCGATCGCTCATATTGCTTGAGAGGAGCATTTTCTATTGGTTTGTAGGCGCAATAGCAAATACAAATTGAGTCAAACTCTGCGCCATAGGGAGCAGGAATTTCAGGAGTGTATTCGTGAACTTTCACAACTTCCCAGCCACTGTCTCTAAAATGAGTTGATGCACTGGGGAACATTGGATCGATCGCACCCTCGACAACAACGCTTTCGGTTAAACGATAGCCCGGTGCTGGGGATGGCTTACCACTAGAGTCATAATGCTCGGCTATTGTCCAAATCAATGACTTAACCGATCCGGCATTAGCTACTCGGTAAAAGCTTTCTCCTACTTTTGTTTCGGTGAGCGATCGGTATTTTTCCAGTTCACCTTTGTCGGCGCGGAAAATAATGTATTTACGCATCTTGTTTTCTCTCCTTCAGGTAATCACCTTGACTCAAGTCCATTGGCGAGGGCGGAAACTCGCAATTTCCATCAAAAATGCAATCAACGCTCAAAATAGAATTGCCAGTCTCTTCTATATTTTTCAGCGGCCAACCGTATTTTTCTTCCATATTAGTGCAAGCCTCTTCGCTTGTGGCTGCATGGCGCGTCTCGTTTTTTTCGTCATCATACCGAGGTTGTGACATAATTAATATGCTCCCTTGTTGGCTATTTCAACATTTGGAGTAGTCGTCATGTCCGGGTGTTACCGCAATCGGACATGACGCTTGTCCTTACTTTATAGTATACAGCCGGCGATATGTATAAGATCCATGTTTAATTTACCCAACAGAATATGATTGATTTCTACACTGTTATTCTCATAAAAAGTGCTGAGCGTTGGGTTTCTTTGTGTTTGGAAAATGGCTTGGTGGGACAAGGCAATACTCCCGAACAATCTATTGATAAACTCAAACAAGCTATTGAGTCATTTTCCGAAGTCTATGAATCAGAGTCTGATGTTTATCTCAGTCCTCTTTCTATTAATGAGTTACACGAATTTCTGACTTTAGAAGATGCGGAAGCTTCAGATACTTATGAATTCAGGAAAGTTTATGCCTAAAATAATTAGACTTACAGGACTTACGCAGGGGCCAGAAACCGGGTTTTTTTACGAAAATACTGAATTACAACCCGCAGATTTGGTAAAAAACCCGGTTTCTTTGGTAGAAGTGCGTCCAGGACTGGATTTAACTAGCATTCTTATACAACAGGCCGCAAACAGGGAGCGACAACAGGTAATCCCTCAGTTTCTCGCTGTGCAACTTCAAAGTTTAATTCTAATAGAAACTTTAAGGGGTCTTGGTTGGCTTTGATACCGTAGGCTTTGCAAACGAGTTGGTCTAATTGGGCATGGAGTTTGGCAAGTTGGCTGGCGGGTTCATCAAAAAATTGGTTGTATAGTTGGGTAATGCCGCACTGTTTGCGCTCCATATACTCTGTACGATAGTCATGGAGAAACTGCATGGCTGCTCGAATTTCAGTTTTGGTTTTTTCTGGGCAATTTTGGGGAAAAGGGAAGGTTGCAAAACAGGTGGTGGGAGTGTAACGTGTGCGATCTTCAAGGGTTGAGCTTTGCGCTTTGACCCACTGGCGATGCAGATTTGAAGTTAGAATGCCAAGAACGTAGAAGTCATCAGAGCTAAGAACATTAGTCGCATCACCCGGAAGCCAATCTGGAATGGCAGGAATAAAAATTGACCATTTAGATACTCTGGGAACAGCGAAATAAAAGGGTAAAGTTGCTAGAGCTTTTCGCATTCCTTCATTTGTGCGTTTAAATCGCCACCACTTTTCTCGCATGACTGCTTCTCGATTGGATTCTCGTTCAGGCTTAACATATTTTTTTACGTGATCAAATGGCAGTAGATAATCACTTACTTCTTCTAAACTGCGATTATCAAAATCAATAATCCAACGATCTGGTTTACCATGTGGACTCTGTGCCAGATTTGAGCCCATTGAGAAGAGTTTGAGAACCTCTTGATTTTTACGATCGGCTTTGATCCATTGCTTTACCTCTTTTTCAGTTACAATAAAACCTTTTCCAGTAGGTTTAACACCTTCAAAACATTGGTTTAAGTTTGCTTTTATCTTTACAGCTTGAGAAACATCAACTTCAGCTTTCAGGGAAGAATTGATGTGAGAAATAACTTGATAATCGATACGGCAGGTTAATTCTTGATGATCACAGGTTTTTAGCCAATTGATAATACTGATGTGTACTTTCGCTTCACCAGACCAAGGCTGGGTAGAAATTGCATCATAAATATAACCGCCATTTTGAATGATGTAGTCTAAAGTAGCTTGACGACTTTGACCTTGAGAGATGGTGTTTGTTGCCACTAAACCAGCCCGACAATCTTCCCTTAAGTGATTATGGGCAAGGCGAAACCAGTAGGAACAAAGATCTACTTGACCTTTGACATCAGGAAATTTAGCAAAAATACGATCGACATAATCATCACCAAGGGTTAGTCGCAGACGATTACCACCCAAAAAGGGAGGATTTCCAATAATTACATTAACTTGTTCCCACTCGCAAAATAGAGCATCATCAAAGCGGATATTGCGATCTAGATTATCCAAAGGTAATGCCCGATCAAGTTCCAGTGGCAGGTTCATTTGTACGACATTGAGCAACTGGTTTTCTTCATCTAAGGCTAACTTTTTGGCAAGCATCAGCGTCACTTTTGCCAATTCCACGGCAAAGGGTTTGATGTCAATGCCGTAAAACTGGCTTGTCTTCACCAGCGACATCGTACCTATCGCATTAGCAGCACGAGAGAAATTTTCATGAATTTTAGTTAGCAATTGTGCCTCTAGTCGCTTCAGTTCCCGATAAGCAACATAGAGAAAATTACCGCTTCCGCAAGCTGGGTCGAGAACTTTGAAATCAAGTAATTCTTGCCGCAGTGCCAACAAATCTTTGAGCGTCTTCGCAGCTTCAATCCGTTCTCGCCACGGGCGTATAATGGTAGGCAAAACCACTTTTTGAATGTCTGCCTCGCTGGTATAGTGCGCTCCCAAGGCATGACGTTCCTCTTTGCCCATACTGGACTCAAACAACGCGCCAAAAATCGCAGGTTCTACCTTTGACCACCGTTCCTTTGCTGCCTGTAATAGCAGATCGATTTCGCTGCGAGTCAGGGCGATGGGTTCAACAACTGAGAAGATACCGCCATTAAAATAGGATACATCTCGATAGCGGCTGTCTTTAGGTGCGGGGCGATCGCTCCCCATTTGCCGAAACAATCCCCCAATTAAATCGTAGGAACTGACTCGGTTCATCTGGCAATCACCTAAAAACTCGGTGAATAAACCGCGCGGCAACAAATCGATATCTTCAGCAAACAAGGCTACTACACACTGAAGGATAAACCTTTGAGCTGTTTCTACTTTTTCGCCGCGCTCTACTAACCGATTAAAAACTAGAGCAACTTTGTCAGCGGCAGTTCGCGTTACATCAATTTGGTTGTTATTGAATAAAGGCTGGCGATTTTCGGGGAAAAGAAAGTTTAAGGCTGTGAAGCGAGCGGGTAACTCTTCCAGATTTACGCGGTCTACCGGTTCCCGCAGTTGTAAATCGAAGTCATAAATCCAAAATTCATCAAAGTTGCAAAGAACCACATATTTAGGACGCTGCGGCACTAGCTCCAGCCAATATTCAAAGGCTTGTTGATAGTGTTTTTCCAGTTTTTCGCCCCGTTTTTTCATCTCCAGCAACAACCTGGGCCGCCACAGCAAATCGGCAAATTTCGTAGTTTTGCCTTTCGCCTTTACTCGAAATTCTAGTTCGGCTCCCGCTTCCTTGTAGCCTAGATGACCGAAGGCTTGAAACAGGCGATCGCAGAATACCTGTGCCTCGCCTTTTTCGTCTCCATTCAAAGTACGGACGTATTCAACAAACCTGTTGATATTATTTAGTGAATCGGTCATAATAAGTGTAAAATTAGGATCAATAGGGTGAATCAGCCCGCTCCGATATCTGTAACAATTAAAAATATAGTACCTGTTTAGAGGTTTTTTGAATGACTTTTATCCCATCAGAAGCGTTTAAATCTATTAGTTATCCCAGCCGCACCGTCAAAAGAGCCGATCGCGCCGTCCGGTGCAGCCCTTTTCAATTACACTTCTTCCAGACAATCCGCGATAACAGTGTTTTCCTAACTGCGATCGCCTCAAACGCGGGTGTCGAAAGCGGCTACACCCGATCGCCCGTATCCGAACTCGTAGCCGAAAACTCCCTACTGTGGCTGATCCAAGTCGGCGTACTCCGGCGGGAAGTAGACGGACAAGGGATTACCGACAGTTTTCGCCTCACGCCCCTGGGTCGCCAACTCGTGGAAAAATGGGAACAGGAAGGACAGGGAGTGCCGGCCGCGTCATTGTGCGATCGTATGGGAAATGCCGTTAGCCGCGGGTTGGGAGTATTTCTATGAGGGGTTTTCACTTGCCCTAGTCCCACAGTCCGACATTCCCACATTCCCACAGTCCGACATTCCCACATTCCGACATTCCCACATTCCGACATTCCCACAGTCCGACATTCCCACATTCCGACAGGGAATGAATTCCCTGTCTCATAGCGAAAGTCGGTTAAAACCGACTGCAAGTCTAAATTCAATTCGATGTTGAGTTTCGCATACAAGCGACTGCAAGTCTCAATTTAACTTGATGTTGAGTTTCGCATTGCACGTTAATCAACCTCCTCAGTCCTCTTTCAGAGGACTTGCGCTATGAGACAGGGATTTCAATCCCTGTCGGACTGCAAGTCTCAATAGACCTCTTGCAAAAATAGCTGGGACGGGCCGGAGAGCCCGTCCCACAAAAAGTTTTTTCTCTTGTGGGATGGGCCGGAGAACCCGTCCGAAAATTTGATCGAAAGGACTTTTGCAAGAAGTCTAATTCAATTCGAGGTTGAGTTTCGCATAAAAGCGACTGCAAGTCTCAATTTAACTTGATATTGAGTTTCGCATTTCACGTTAATCAACCTCCTCAGTCCTCTTTCAGAGGACTTGCGCTATGAGACAGGGATTTCAATCCCTGTCGGACTCGCCGTCAAACGAGTTAGACCGCGATCGCACCATAGCAGTTTTTGAAGAACCGGGCGATCGCATCCCCGTTCCAACCTTTGCCGAATCCTTCAATCTCACCGTGGGTGAAATGTTCAGTTGGCTGACTCAGTAGCGCTACCTCGATTTGTGAAGGATTTTTTAACCGCAGAGGGCGCAGAGGGCGCAGAGGAAGAGAAGAGAGAGAGTTCTACGGATTTGGTTCGATCTAATGTGCGGTCGATCACTTATACTAAAATATCTGGTTGTCAGCTCTTCAATGACGAGAGATGACTAAAGTGGTCACTACAAACTTGATTGTCAGTAACGAGCGGGCTAAAGCCACTGAGCTTGTAAGAAATTACAAGCTGTTCTGACCAGACCCCTCTCAGGAGGAGGCGTTATTCAGGTCACGACACTCCTTGAGTGCGACGCCAGTTTTGGGCTCTGTCATCTGCAATTAAACAGTTTTAAAGTCACTGAAACAGTGTTGCAGGTCTAACAAGCCTTTATAACCAGGTCGAGGCGAACATTACCCCGCAAGGGAGGAAGGAGACAACTGTATCTCCATTGGAGGGGCAACCATACCCCTCTAACCCCGAAAGGGGATTCAAGGCGGTTGAAACCGCCGAGTCGTTTTCCTCTCAGGTCTAAAGACTCTGAGTTTCCCACTTACCGAATATTTTTTATGATTATTTAACCGGACTTGATCTCATCTTTCAAATAACCGCTAACTACTAACAACTAACTACATAAAACGTTTCTCAAAAATGGAAGCTAAATCTTACAAAGACACGGTAAACCTGCCCAAAACCAAGTTTGATATGCGCGCCAACGCGGTCAAGCGCGAACCAGAATTGCAACAATTTTGGGCGGATCAAGAAATCTACGATCGCCTTTCGGAAAATAACCCAGGCGATTTGTTCATCCTCCACGACGGGCCACCCTACGCCAACGGACAACTCCACATCGGCCACGCCCTCAACAAAATCCTCAAAGACTTTATCAACCGCTACCAAATGCTGCGCGGCAAAAAAGTCCGCTACGTTCCCGGTTGGGATTGTCATGGATTGCCGATCGAACTTAAAGTATTGCAGAACATGAAATCGGAGGAGCGGCTAAATCTTTCCCCGATCGAACTCCGCCGCAAAGCCTCCGCCTTCGCCCAGCAAACAATGGAACAGCAGCGCGAATCCTTCCAGCGCTACGGCGTTTGGGGCGACTGGGAACACCCGTATTTAACTCTGAAACCCGAATACGAAGCTGCCCAAATCGGCGTTTTTGGTCAAATGGTGCTCAAAGGCTACATCTACCGCGGCTTCAAACCGGTTCACTGGAGTCCGAGCTCGAAAACAGCCCTCGCCGAAGCTGAATTGGAATATCCCGAAGGCCACACGTCGCGCAGCATCTACGTTGGCTTTCATGTGAGAAAATTGTCAAAATCTTTGCAGTCGAAGCTCAAACGCTATATGCCGAGCCTCTGGGCGGCGATTTGGACGACTACTCCCTGGACAATTCCGGCAAACTTGGCGATCGCCGTCAATCCCGAACTGACTTATGCCGTGGTGGAACCGCCGGCAAATTCCCACATCGCCCAACAATTTATGTTAGTAGCTGTCGATGCGGTCGATCGGCTGTCAGCAACTTTTAACACTGAATTAAAAATACTTGCTACCTTCAAAGGCAAAGAATTAGAAGGTTGCAGTTACAAACACCCGTTGTTCGATCGCGAAAGTCCAATTGTTGCCGGCGGTGACTACATTACCGCTGATTCCGGGACGGGATTGGTGCACACTGCACCGGGCCACGGACAAGAAGACTTTATCGTCGGAAAACGCTGCGGGTTGCCAGTTTTAACACCCGTAGACGAAAACGGAAATTTCACCGCAGAAGCCGGACAGTTTGCAGGTTTAAATGTCCTCGGAAACGGCAATGCCGCAGTGATTGATGCCCTTGCAGAAGCAAATTGTTTGATTAAAGAGGAAAGTTACGCTCACTCTTATCCTTACGATTGGCGCACGAAAAAGCCGACTATTTTTCGGGCGACCGAACAGTGGTTTGCCTCCGTTGAAGGGTTCCGAGATGAAGCCCTAAAAGCGATCGCCGGTGTGAATTGGATTCCCGCCCAAGGAGAAAATAGAATCACTGCAATGGTGGGCGATCGATCGGATTGGTGTATTTCTCGCCAGCGGACTTGGGGCGTTCCCATTCCCGTATTCTACGACGAAGAAAACAACGAACCGCTGCTGAATGAAGAAACGATCGCCCATGTGCAAGCCCTTTTTGCCGAGAAGGGTTCCGATGCTTGGTGGGAATTGTCGATCGATGAATTGCTGCCGGAATCTTACCGCAATAACGGCCGCACTTACCGCAAGGGAACCGACACGATGGATGTGTGGTTTGACTCGGGTTCTTCCTGGGCCGCAGTTGCCCAAGGTCGATCGGAATTAAACTATCCGGCTGATATCTATTTGGAAGGTTCAGACCAACACCGCGGCTGGTTTCAATCGAGTTTGCTTACCAGTGTAGCAACTAACGGCGTTGCTCCTTACAAAACAGTTTTGACTCACGGTTTTGTGCTCGATGAAAAAGGCCGGAAGATGAGCAAATCTGAAGGCAATGTCGTCGATCCGGCAGTCGTAATTAAGGAATATGGAGCCGATGTTTTGCGGTTGTGGGTGTCTTCGGTAGACTACTCGGCAGACGTGCCTTTGGGGAAAAACATTCTCAAACAGCAGTCGGATGTTTACCGCAAAATCCGCAATACAGCTAAGTTTTTGCTGGGCAATTTGCACGACTTCGATCCGGCAAAAGATGCCGTTGCTTACGAGGAATTGCCGGAACTAGACCGCTATATGCTGCACAGAATGGGCGAAGTATTTGCGGAAGTCCAAGATGCTTTTGAAAGCTTCCAATTTTCCCGATTTTTCCAAACTGTGCAGAATTTCTGCACGGTGGATTTATCGAATTTTTACTTGGATATTGCCAAAGACAGACTTTACATCAGCGCGACAGATGTCCGTCGCCGCCGCAGTTGTCAGACGGTGATTGCAATTGCTGTGGAGAATTTGGCAAGGGCGATCGCACCTGTTTTGTGTCACATGGCTGAGGATATTTGGCAGTACCTTCCCTATCCGACTCCTTACAAGTCCGTGTTTGAAGCCGGCTGGGTACAAATTGATGCTTCATGGCATAATCCAGAATTGGCTACTCGCTGGCAGTATTTGCGACAAGTGCGCGGCGAAGTTAACAAGGTTTTGGAAAAAGCCAGGATTGAAAAGGCGATCGGTTCTTCTTTGGAAGCTAAGGTTTTATTGTACGTTCCTGATGTTGAGAAAAGAGAGCAATTGCAAGCTTTGAATCCCAGCAGCGAAGAATTGGTGGATTATGTGCGATCGCAAAATTCCGTCATCGAGTTAGCGGCCCAGGAGAAAGCAAAAGCAGCACAAGATAAACAGGAAGAACAAGCGGCAAAAGTTGCCAAAGTCTTGACAGAAAACAAAATTTATGTTGAGGCGGGAACGAGAGAAAAGGGCGATCGATCTTCTCAGATCGTACAGTATTCGGCCCCGGACACCTCCGCTTTAGATTTGCAGCAAATCTTAGATCGAAGCGCCGAGTTTGTAGCTAATTTGCCTGAATACGCGGGCAACTTTTTTACAGAATACCAACAAGTTTGGGTAACACTTGGGCTGTTAGCCTCTGTGTTGATAACGGGCAGAGTAACGCTGGCGATTTTGGATACGATCAATCAGATTCCGGTGTTGGGAGGCTTATTGGAAGTCATCGGCATCTTATTTACAATCTGGTTTGCTTTCCGTCACTTGCTGTTTGCGGCCAACCGTCAAGAAATTGCACTACAAATTGATTTGCTGACAGCAGATGTGCTGGGCCAGACAACAGCGATCGTGCTTGCAGAAACAAAGGCGATCGTCCTCGCACCGCCAGTAGAGACAGCGCTTGTGCTTGTAGAAACACAGGCGATCGTACAAACAGCCCCAGCCGAAAAAGTGTTTGTAGAAACACCCGAAATCCCGGAAGCAGAATTAGTTGCGATCGAACCCAAACCAGAAATTCCTACTGAAATAGCTGCAGGGCAAGATTCTACAATGACCGGCAACGGTGTAGACGAACTGCGGTATTTGTTCATTACTTCGGAAGTGGAACTGGTAGAATCCAATGCAATCCTGCAAGAATTGCCGTACAGTTATCAGTCTCCCGATTTGGCGATTGGTGTAGTCAAAGCAGACGGGGAAAAGTGCGATCGCTGCTGGAACTACTCTACTCACGTCGGAGAGTCGATCGAACATCCGCTAATTTGCGAACGCTGCGTTTCAGCAGTAGACGGCAAATTCTAAGCTAGGATGTGTCAGTAGTTTGTCATTGCGAGTGAAACGAAGCAATCGCTTAATCTATGCCATTGCTTCGCTTCATATCAAATCCGTTAGCATCTGAATTATTCATCTTTCTTCTCTTCCTCTGTGTTCTCTGTGTTCTCTGCGGTTAAATCATTCCGATTATTGGAATTATAAAAGCAATGGCTTACAGCGATTTCAAATTAAGTAATGTAAGTAAAATATTTGAATTAACAATTGCTGAGTCTTCCCAACTATTCGCTGATGTTCTCGAAATAGAACCCAGCGAATTATTAACAACTATTCTCACAGAAAATATCGATCTCGCTGTTTCAATTAATACCGAAAAAGCCCGATCGGAAATGATTATAGCACCAATTCTTCTAGAAATTAGGCGCAAATTAAATTATCATATAAGTTTATTTTCTGGCATCGAGTTTAATGTCGATCCCAGTAAAGGACTCAATGGATTTTGCGATTTTTTAATGAGCAATTCTCAGGAACAGTTGTTTATTTCCACTCCCATATTAGCAATTGTAGAGGCAAAAAATGATAACTTGAAAGCAGGATTAGGTCAGTGTATCGCTGAAATGGTAGCAGCACAATTGTTTAACCAACAAGAAGGTAATGAAATCTCGATTATTTACGGCGCTGTCACAACCGGTACAGTTTGGCAATTTCTAAAACTAGAAAATAACGTGGTTTCGATAGATTTAACCGAGTATTTTATCCGAGATATTCAGAAAATCATCGGAATTTTAATCAAAGCGATGAACGGCTAACAGTAAGGTGTGTACTCAACAGTATTAGTAGCTAACTGTAGGGTGTGTCAGGGGAAAATTTCTTGAGTAGGTAGGCGATTAAAACCTTCGGCGCTGACGCACCCTACCATAACTTATAGTCAAACTGTACGCAGTCCACACCATACAAACTCAACCGGTGTCCAGTGTACACTATACAGATAGAGGTTATAAAATCGATTACCAAAACTATTTCTGATTAAAAAAACCGCAGACGATTTCACCAGGGTTGTTTTGTCCAAACGCCAAAACAGTTCCATCTTTCTTAACTGTAGTGCGATCGCGGCAATTGTAGATTTCCAGAGGCTGTTTAACTCCATCAACACTCAGAATTACCCTGTATTCCCAATAGTTTTTCGCACTGCGTTTGATATCGACAATGCAAATCTCGCTTCCTTGATAATTGCGGCAAACAGAGGCGTCAGCAGGAAGCGCATTCCAGAAAAAAGATATTAATAGCAACAAGCAGCAAACACATTTCATCATCTGCGATCTATTCTACTGCATAACCCGTATACTTCCGCATAAACGGGGGCTGAAATCCCCAAACAATATCCTCTTTGGGAACTCCGGCTATTACTAAATCTTCAGCAAGATCATCTTCAGTGGCATTCCATTGAAGCCAAATTTTCCCGCCCTTGATATCAATGTGAATGCTACAGTGATGCACCCTAGTCTGCTTGTCCCAGCCCACATAAAAGATTTGGTAATGATCTCGTTCTGTATCAAGAATTGTCTCGACTTCAATGTCTCCGTGAGCAGGTTTGCGCTTGCCGCACTCCAGTAACATTTGCTGCACAATTTGCCGATATTTGATTAATTTTTCCATTCTACAATTACCTCAAGTGCTGTATCATAAACAATCATTTTTACCTGGTTTTCCTCGATCGTTGCTTTCGGGAAATCTAGTTTAAAAAATTCTTCATAAGTTATTAACGGCACAGCCAAGTACAAAATGCGATCGGGTGCTTTTTCTTTAAGTGCGGCTCGATAATTAATGAACTGCCCCAATGCTCTGTGAAATTCCGAGATTGCCGACGATTTTGCCAAAAAACTTTTGACCTCAACGGCAATTTTTTCGCCTTGCCTTTCTGCCGCAATCAGCCTTTCTGCTCCCAGATTGATCGACATATCTACACCGCCAACACTAATCGGAAACGGATCGTGGGTAATATGCCAGCCTTCTTTTTGCAAAGCTGTTTTGACAACTTCATGAAAAACATCTCTGGCAGACATAATATATCGATAACTAACTTACTTATTCCTATCTTACCTTTTTTGATAACCAACTGGCAGTATTTGGCAACTGAGATGTGGCACTATTCTCAAGAACGGGCATCTTGCCCGTTCCACAAGAGATAAATTTTCTTGTGGAACAGGTCGGAAAGCCTGTTCCTAAAAGGATTATTGACAATGATGCAACATCTCAGTTAGAAGCCACTTAAAAATTGGACACGCCCTCAAGTCGCAACATCATAAGATAGCTGAACCATACCAGAACTATATGTCTGACATCCAGTTAACTGCAAAGCTGTAGTATTTATGGGATTAACAAATAAAGGAATTCCCTCGCCTAAAATAATCGGGTGCACCGAGAGAATGACCTCGTTGACAAAATTGTGATTCAGGAAATCGCGAATCAGCAGAGAACCTCCCACCAACCAAATATTCTTGCCCTCAAGCAAGCGCAAGTCATTGACAAAACTCTCTAAATGTGTTACCACTTCGACATCTGAAGTGCCTTGAAAATCTAGATTTTTCGTAAAAACATAGCTCTTTTTTTCCTGGTACGGATACTCGCCAAAAGTTAGAACTTGTTCGTAAGTTTTCCGACCCATGAGAACCGTATCGATACTATCTAAGAATTTATTATAACCGTAATTTTGGTCTGTAAACAGCCAGTCAATATCGCCATTCGCTCGGGCGATATAACCGTCCAGACTAGATGCAATGAATAGTACAATTTTCCGCATGGCAACACCGAGGTTTTGGGAATGATTGGGGTGATTATAGCCCGAATCACCTTAATTTTAAATGATTTAGTGTCCTGACGGTAGCTGGATTTCGATACCCACTTGGTCTCTCGGTAG
Organism: Microcoleus sp. S13_C3; assembly: GCF_036700905.1. NCBI lineage: Bacteria > Bacillati > Cyanobacteriota > Cyanophyceae > Oscillatoriales > Microcoleaceae > Microcoleus > Microcoleus sp. S13_C3. Next base: position 50,444 of record NZ_JAUBPT010000044.1, read on the forward strand.
TCTTGATTTTATTGTGACAGGATTTTTCGCTGGGTGGGGAGTTGTTCGCGCGTCACAATCAAAGAAACCGGGTTTTTTTGGGTTTCTACACTGTCATGCGTCTTCTGGGCAAAAACCCGGTTTCTGAGCGAGGCATCACAACTATAATAAGATAACGCTTACAAGAGGAAAGCCAATGATGACAAGCCTGAATGTGGATACGGCACTGCTGCAAGAGGATCTCGAACTTGAGGGAGAAATTGAGTTCGAGACTCTAGTTGAAATCGCCTTGCGCGAATACATTCAACGCCGCAAACAGCCACAGAATCTCGAACCTAGCTTTGGAGAATCTCTAGCGTGCATTTCGTGAAAAATATCAACTGCACGAACTGGGTTGAAATCCTGATGAAATTTGGGGAGAAGTTCGCGCGAACTTTTGCAGGACGCAAGGTCATTTTTGAATGACTCTGCATTATTTACTCGATACTAACATTATCTCTGAAATAACGGTGGCAATTCCTCCAAATCCAATTCTGTCTGGCCTTCATCAGCGGCTTTGTAGATTAACTGCAATAAGTCCGAGCTCGTCATGCCCTTTGTCTCTGAGTAGTCTTCATTTTATTCTCAGGGTAAACGCATCTTAACTGGAACCCAAAATATGCTACAGTTAAATCCGACTAAATTTCAATGTAGTTTGTTGTA
>NZ_JAUBPT010000351.1:0-1459 GCF_036700905.1 Microcoleus sp. S13_C3
CTCACGCTCGATCTCGGATGATTCACTTTTATCCCCTCAATCTGCCTATGTGCCAGTTGGGGTGCGGAATGTGGGTTTGATGAGTAGAGAGCCGTCTCTCTCTGGGGTACTTCTCCTCAGTCCTCGTGTAAAAGACTCAATCCGAGTCCGGTCACAACGAAAGTAAGTAATAAAATCGTTGGAGTGCAGACCACACAAGCATCTAAGCTGATAGCCTAAATCGGTAGTGTATGCAAGAGGAAGAAAAGGAAGGGTTAACGATAAGTAAACGACTAATCTAGCTCCGTGATACACGAAAAGGTGAAATCAGGCTGGAACACCTTAACCAAAAGGTAAATAGCTGATTATTAGAAGTTTCGCTGTCTAATAAAGAAGTTCAAAAAGCTATCGGAGTATGAGTCGAACCCTAACCTTTTTCGCAGGTCATCAAAAGCGAAACACGGTAAGCCCAATAGACTCTCTCTTAAGGTCGAAACAAGAGAGTAAGCCAAGAGTAATCACAGCCGAATTGTCTAGGGGGTAAAGGAAGTCAGAGAAAGCGAACGCCCTGTGTAATGCAGAGGATAAGGGTTGAGGAATATCCCAACATCACACCGCCTGAAAATGGTAGCCCACTTCTGACAGGTCTTAAACGATAAACAGGATTCAAAGAAACTAAACGGAGATTGAAAGATGGAAACCACTATGGTTATCGGAAGCTCTGGACAACTTAACGACTGGTCACAGATTGACTGGAAATCAATCGTCAAGAATGTTAAGAATCTGAGGAAACGGATTTATCGTGCCACACAGATCGGTCAGTGGAATCAGGTCAGAAGCCTCACAAAACTGATGTTAAGAAGCTTCGACAATCTAATTTTGTCAGTGCGTAAAGTTACCCAACTGAATCAAGGAAAACGAACAGCAGGTGTGGACAAGGAGGTAGCATTAACACCTGAACAACGGGTAAAACTCATCCGAGAAATGGGACAGCACACACTATGGAAGGTTAAACCCACCAAAAGAGTATATATACCAAAAGCCAATGGGAAGCAAAGACCATTAGGCATCCCCACCATCAAGGATAGAGTAGCACAAGCCATAGTTAAGAACGCTCTAGAACCAATCTGGGAAGCTCTTTTCGAGGCAAACAGTTATGGATTCAGAGTCGGAAGAAGTTGCCACGATGCCATTGAGCAGTGTTTTCTACGCCTACAAGGTAATAGAGACACATGGGTTCTGGATGCGGACCTATCAGGATTCTTCGACAATATCACTCATGAAACCATCCTACATTCCATAGGGAATTTCCCCGCCCGCAGCCTAATCAAGCAATGGTTAAAAGCAGGATACATAGACAAGGGAAAACTTCATGAAACACAAAGCGGAACGCCACAAGGAGGCATTATCAGCCCCCTACTGGCAAATATCGGCTTACGGGGTCTGGAAAACTTCTTGAGCCAATTCAAGAAGGTCAAAG